>NZ_JADQAH010000013.1:0-66211 GCF_022129225.1 Psychrobacter sp. Ps7
TGTTTGGTCGGAACGGCAGGATTTGAACCTGCGACCACTACACCCCCAGTGTAGTGCGCTACCAGACTGCGCTACGCCCCGAATGACTGACTATTTTACGCAAAATTATGCATATTGCAAGGGCTATTTATTTTAGTCAAACTCTATAACCTTAATTTACGTATCACAGTCAGCATAACCAATGGGCAAAACCAATCAGCAATTATCCTTAACCTAGTAGCTCTTTGAGGATTTGGTTGACTTGCTGCGGGTTGGCACTACCACGACTGGCTTTCATGACTTGACCGACCAGACCGTTAAAGGCTTTTTCTTTACCGCCGCGATACTCTTCAACCATGGCTGCATTTTTAGCGATGACTTCTTCAACGATGGCTTTAATAGCGCCCGTATCGGTTTCTTGCTTAAGCCCTTTTTCTTCGATGATTTTGTCAGCGGCATCATCAGCATCACCGCCTTCACGCTCGTATAGAGCGCTAAAGACTTTCTTAGCCAATTTGCCAGATAGCGTATCGTCTTTAATTCGGGCTAGCATGCCAGCCAATTGCTTGGCGCTGATAGGGGAGTCAGTAATTTCTTTATCATCTTTATTTAGCGCACCGAGTAGGTCACCCATCACCCAGTTGCCAGCCATTTTGGCATCTGCTCGCCCAATTTCTTCGACGACTGCTTCGAAATAATCAGCAATTTGACGACTACCCGTTAGGATGCGAGCATCATATTCTGATAGACCAAGCGCTTCTTCAAAACGGGCACGACGAGCAACGGGTAGCTCCGGCATTGCTGCACGAATGCTATCAACCGTATGCTGTTCGATACGCACAGGCAGCAAGTCAGGATCAGGGAAATAGCGATAATCGTTGGCGTCTTCTTTGGTACGCATGGTACGAGTTTCATCACGCTCTGGATCATAAAGCATTGTCGCTTGAACGACTTTGCCACCGTCTTCTAAGATATCGATCTGACGCTCGATTTCACGATTGATGGCACGCTCAATAAAGCGGAACGAGTTGAGGTTTTTCAGCTCAGTACGTGTACCCAATTCAGCACCAGGCTTACGGATAGAGACGTTACAATCACAGCGGAATGAGCCTTCTGCCATCACTGCGTCTGAGATACCAAGCCACGTGACCAGCTGATGAATGGCTTTGATGTAGGCAAGTGCTTCGTGAGCAGAGCGCATGTCTGGCTCAGAGACGATTTCGATTAATGGCGTACCAGCACGGTTCAAATCCACACCAGTCATACCATCGACGGCGTCGTGTACTGACTTGCCAGCGTCTTCTTCTAAATGCGCACGAGTGATACCCATACGTTTGGGATATTCGTTCTTATCCCCTTCATTGACCACGACATCGATATAGCCTTCGCCAACGATAGGGTTGGCCATCTGGGTGATTTGATAGCCTTTAGGCAAATCTGGATAGAAGTAGTTTTTACGGTCAAACGTATTAAATAGACCCAACTCAGCGTTGACGCCGATACCGAATTTTAAGGCACGATTGACCACGCCAGCATTTAGCACTGGCAATACACCAGGCAGACCTAAGTCTACAATGCTGGCTTGGCTGTTTGGCTCATGACCAAAATCAGTTGGCGCACTTGAGAATATTTTACTCTCCGTATTTAGCTGGCAGTGAATCTCAATGCCGATGACCACTTCATAACCATCGACGAAAAGCTCTTTACGTACGGCGTGTTCACGGACGGCATTGTTATCAGTAATAGCTGTACTCATTATACCGTCTCCTTCGCGATGGCAGAGTGTTGTAGATGATGATCTGTATGCTGCTGGAATAAGTGAGCAGTCGTGAGTAATTGGCTCTCTTGCCAATGTTGACCGATTAACTGTAAGCCAACAGGCAAACCTTCTGAGGTTAGACCAACTGGCTGGCTAACCGCAGGTAGACCCGCTAAGTTAACAGCGATGGTATAAACGTCACCCAAGTACATGGTCGCAGGATCAAGGTTGTCAGTAAGCTTGTAAGCAGCGGTTGGTGCTGTTGGGCTAGCAATCACATCACAGCTAGCAAACGCTTCATCGAAGTCTTTGACGATTAAGCGGCGAATCTTCTGTGCTTTAGTATAGTACGCATCGAAGTAGCCAGCCGATAGCGCATAAGTGCCGGTCAAAATACGGCGCTGTACTTCTGGGCCAAAACCTTCAGAGCGTGAACGCGTGTATAGATCGAGTAGATCGGTTGGATTCTCACAGCGATAGCCAAAGCGTACGCCATCGAAGCGTGACAGGTTTGATGATGCTTCGGCAGGGGCTAGCATGTAGTAAGTGGCAAGGGTAATCTCAGGATCAGTGATATTCACCTCCACAATCGTCGCACCCAGCTCTTCATATTTTTTCAGAGCAGCACGTACGGTCGTTTCTACCTCAGTGTCTAGTCCAGTACTAAAATATTCTTTGGCAACACCAATACGTAGACCGTCAAATGGCTTATCACCAGCCGCGGCTTCAGCATCATTGATGTCTTGTACGTAGTCAGGCATATCGTATTTGATAGAAGTCGCATCGCGTGGATCGTGACCAATCATTGGCTGTAGCAGATAGGCACAATCTTTAGCGCTGCGTCCCATGCTACCAGCTTGATCAAGGCTTGAGGCATAGGCAATCATACCAAAGCGAGAGACGCGACCATAGGTTGGCTTGATACCGGTTAGTCCACAAAATGAGGCAGGCTGACGAATAGAGCCGCCAGTATCACTACCCGTTGCGACTGGGACAAAACCTGCGGCAACGGCGGCAGCACTACCACCTGATGAACCACCAGGGACGCGCTCTAGGTTCCAAGGGTTCTGCACAGTGCCATAGTAAGAGCTGCTGTTGTCTGAGCCCATCGCAAACTCATCCATATTGAGCTTGCCTAAACTAATCATGCCTGCTTTGTCGATGTTAGAAACGATGGTAGCATCATAAGGCGAGATAAAGTTATGCAGCATCTTAGAGCCACAAGTCGTCAGTACACCTTGAGTACAAAAAATGTCTTTGTGCGCCATCGGTACGCCAAGTAATGGACGCTGATCGCCTTGTGCGCGCATCTCGTCTGCTGCCTTTGCTTGCGCGCGTGCTGTCTCAGAAGTATGAGTGATAAAGCTGTTTATCTTGCCATCTAACGCATTGATGCGCTTGATATAGTGTTCGGTTAATTCCGCGCTGCTAAATTGTTTGTCTTGCAAGCCCGTAATAAGCTGCTGGGTACTTAATAGATGAAGTTCTGACATAAGGTGTCGTCCGTCAAAATGTGAATAGCATAAAGTAAAATAGGGTAGCGATTAAAGCAGCGCGCTGCTTATTCAATCACTTGTGGAACCAAATATAAGCCATCTTCAACAGCTGGGGCGACTGACTGATTGCGCGCGCGGTTGATATCGTGTTTGGCCACATCAGCCCGCAATTCTTGGCAAGCTTCATGAATGTTTGCTAAGGGTTTGATGCCTGTGGTATCCACGTTAGATAGCGTATTCATCAGTTTTAATACTTTACTAATATCGTCGGCATAGCTATCGGCTGTGCTTTCATCGACACCCAAACGTGCAAGGTTGGCAACTTCTAGGATTTCTTCACGGCTGACGTTGCTGTCAGACGTTGCTGGTTGCTGTGACATAGTTTCTCCAGTGAAGGACAGTTTTTGTTAGAGTAGAATGCGGCTAAAATAGACAAGCATTAGATATAGATAATTATTAACACAAACTAAAACAAGGGGTTTATCTTAAGATGTATATATAGTGGCTTTATTATAAAGCATCTGGCTTAAGTTTACAGAGCATGACGCTTGATTGATGCACAATATCAACCAAGATGGCGTGATTTGCAAAATTGACCGTATAATTCACGATTGATTCTCAATTGCTTACCCATTACGTTCTGAAATACGTTACAGTATGCACCTGTGCTGCTAAGCAAAATTATCATTTGCCTGTAGAGCCTTGTTAGTTATTGAATTAAATGATGTTTCATTAAGTCGAATGGTGTTTACTGCTATTTTAAACTTTGTAACAACTTTTAGCGTTTAAGACCGAAATCCTGACTTACTGATGCAAATATCTGTGTTTTTTTTGAGCCAAATCGGTATAATTTAGCTCAGTTTTTCCATTGCATCATTATTGCTTAGGTTTGACTTGTTGCGAGGTTCAAATTTCGCCATAAGTAATGTCTAACGACGACCTGCTCAACGCTGACGAGTAACGCCTCAGTCAATCTCAGTCAATCTCATTCGCCTCATTTGTAATACGCTGGAAATATTAGTCATGAACCTGTTTGGATTTTTATCAAATAATATCGCTATCGACCTCGGTACTGCGAACACTCTCATTTTTATTCCTAATAAAGGCGTCGTACTTGACGAGCCTACGGTGGTTGCGTTACGAAGTAATCGTACACAAAACCCTACCGTTGCGGCTGTTGGTATTGATGCCAAGCAGATGCTTGGTCGTACACCTGCCAATATTACAGCGATTCGCCCATTAAAAGACGGCGTGATTGCTGACTTTGAAGTGACGCAAAAAATGCTCAAGCATTTCATCACGAAGGTAAAAGCCAAGCGTTTTATGGCGCAGCCTAATGTGGTGGTTTGTGTGCCTTGTAAGTCTACTCTGGTTGAGCGTAAAGCGATTCGTGAAGCGGTATCTTCGGCAGGTGCGAGTAAAGTACTATTGTTAGAAGAGCCAATGGCAGCTGCCATCGGTGCTGGCTTGCCAGTTCATGAGGCCAGCGGTTCGATGGTGGTTGATATTGGTGGCGGCACGACGGAGATTGCCGTTATCGCGTTATCTGGTTGCGTTTATGCCGAGTCGATTCGTATCGGTGGCGATATGTTTGATGACGCTATTATCACCCATGTGCGCCGTACCCATGGTTGTGTGATTGGTGAGACGACAGCTGAGCGTATCAAACACGAAGTTGGCTCTGCTTTGAATGAAGACAGTCAGCTAGAAGTTGAAGTTCGCGGTCGTAGCATGGCAGAAGGCGTGCCAAAAACCTTTACTGTTAATTCAGAAGAAGTACAAAAAGCCCTGAGTGATCCGCTGAGCGGTATCGTTAGTGCAGTGAAAGCTGCACTTGAGCAGACGCCACCTGAGCTGTCATCAGATATCGCAGAGCGTGGTATTGTTTTGACGGGCGGCGGTGCGCTGTTACGTGATTTGGACAAGTTAATCTCAAGAGAGACAGGTCTACCTGTGACCGTTGCTGAAGATCCATTGACTTGTGTTAGCCGCGGCGGTGGTATTGCGCTTGACTTTATCAATAACAAAAGCTTGAACATGATTTTTGTTTAGATTGCTTTAGTTAAGCACTGCGGTATTGATAAATCATCTTCGTCGTGCTTGATGATAGCTTGTGTAAAAATAGTGGGTCAAAACAGTATAAAATTAAAGGTAGCCAGTTGCGCTGCCTTTAATTGCATTAATCAACTAGAACCCAGTACTGGCTACTGCTTATTTTATAACTCCTGAGTTAGAAGACTTATGACCCCAAGTATTTTTGCGCGCCAGCCGTTAGCACTTCGTAAGACTGCCATTGTATTAATAGCAGCTCTGATACTGATGTGGTTCGATAGCAAAAATTCAGAATGGTTTAATCCAGTACGCAGTACCAGTCATGCCGCGATGCAGCCTATTTATGAGCTATCACTGTTACCGAGTTATGCCAAGCATTGGGCAGGTGGCAGCTTACAGTCTAAAGAAGCGCTGCGCCGCGAAAACATGCAATTGAAGTCTCAGCTTATCCATGCGCAAGCCAAGTTGCAGCAGCAAGATTATATTTTGGCACAAAATGCGCGGCTGCAAGGTATTCTATCAACGACCAAGCCTGAACAATTTGATCTTAATTTGGCACAGGTAATCGGTACAGACACCAACTTACTCAGACAAATCGTGGTGCTCAATAAAGGGGTTCAAGACGGGGTTCAAGTTGGACAAACAGTGATTGATGAGGACGGTATTTTAGGGCAGATTATTAATGTCTATCCCAATACCAGTCGCCTACTATTGATTACTGATGAGCAGCAATCAGTTGCAGTTACAGTCAAGCGCACAGGTCAACGCGCTATCGTGACAGGGCAAGGTATACCAACCTCATTAAGCCTTGATTATGTGTTCAAAACCTCAGACGTGCGTGTGGGTGATGAGCTGGTGTCATCAGGATTGGGTGGGCGTATTCCAGCAGGGTATCGTGTCGGGCGTATCGCCCATATTAAAGATACTCAAGCCGATAACTTTAGAAGTATAGAAGTGACCCCAGCGGCGAACTTTATCGATAATGCGTATGTATTAGTCCTGCAAGATAAGCTGGTGAATAAAAATAATATGACTCTTAATGAGCGCTAAGAAGTTAGGCGCTCAATACGTAAGCACCAATCAGATAATGGCTGGCATCTATTTATTAACTGGTCTGTTTTTTGATACATTTTTAGCCATGGTTTTTATCCCATCAATGCCCACTCATGCTTTAACAGCAGCCATCAATACATTCGTTAAGGTAAGTACCCATGTCGTATCCTGATTCTGAGAATGCAACGGTACTACTGATTGCTACTATCATTCTAAGTTTTGTTATTGCGTCATCGCTTAATGTCTATCCGTTAAGTCCTAGTATGGCTACCTTACGCCCTATGGTCATGATCATGGTGCTAATTTTTTGGTTGTTATTTCAGCCACGCTATGTTGGTATTTTTACAGCATTTACCATCGGTCTCATTGCTGACTTACTCATGGATACCCATTTGGGACAGCAAGCCTTTGCCGCCGTGGCAGTCGCCTTCTTCATAAAAATAACCAGTATTTATATTAGGCAACTAAATACCATCAGTGCATGGTTATTAGCGAGCTTAGGATTGGTTGTTTTTCAATTATGTTTATGGATATTACAGATGTTTATCCAGAATGTCTTTGTCGCACAATCTGCCTTATCGCTGTTGATGAGTATCATCAGCTGGCCATTGGTACTACTGGCTTTGCGTAAATTTGCGTCATAAGAAAAATTCTGCTGCCAACCAATAAGACTGTAGCGCTGGTGTTTATTAATCATGACTAACTAATATTAATGCACTAACAGGCAGCAGTTTTCGGTAGTAGGTAGATAAATTCAGATATAAAGAGAGTAGCGATGGATATTATTTTAGCTTCTGGTTCGCCGCGCCGTCGTGAGCTGTTAGAAAGAGCACAACTAGAATTTAGCACATTGAGTGTAGATGTCGATGAAACAAAGCATGATGAGGAGTCACCTACAGACTATATCGAGCGCATGGTCGCCACTAAAGCTGAGGCTGCCATACAGCAACTAGCATCACGCTTGAAAACGGATAAAAGCTGTTTTTCTGACTCATTTATCATTCTAACGTCTGATACCATCGGTGTGCTGGCAGATGGTCAAACAGTGCTGGTCAAGCCAGTCGATCGTGAGCACGCTTATAGCATGTGGCGACAGATGTCTGATAGTGTCCATGAAGTATGGACAGCAGTTCAAGCAACTTATGTATCATTATCTTCTAAAGCGGCTAACAGCCCAACTCATGAGCCAGTATTTCAAATCATTAATCAGCAACAAATCACTGAGCGTACCGAAGTGACCTTTATAGCGCTCACTGCGGAGATGATGAGTAATTACTGGGAAAGTGGTGAGCCTGCTGATAAAGCGGGTGGTTATGGTATACAAGGTTTGGGTGCTATTTGGGTCAGCCGTATCAATGGTAGCTATACCAATGTCGTGGGTTTACCGCTTCCACAAACGCTGGCGTTAATTAAAAACGTCACAGATATTAGTGTCAAGTAAAATACGAGACAGAACCTGATGGAGATTATTTGTCTCTCAGAGATTGATTGTCACTCTAACCTGCTGCACATAATAACACGCGAGAGTAATGGGCGAGAGCCAGCTGCATTTGTTACACTATAAAGATAATAGACGATGAACGTCTAACAAGAAAGCTGAGAGATAAGAGAAAAGTATTATGTCCGAAGAGCTGCTGATTAATATTAGTCCAATGGAATCCCGTGTCGCAGTCTTAGACAATGGCATCTTGGGCGAAATTTATATTGAACGTCATCATAAATTGGGTCTGGTCGGCAATATCTATCTGGGTACAGTCGTACGCGTTTTACCTGGTATGCAGGCAGCATTCGTTGATATCGGGCAGTCGCGGACAGCATTTTTACACGTCAATGATATGCAGCGTGAGCCGCGTCCAGTAGCAGAAAATAAAAGTAAAGCGGCTGACAATAGCGATAAAAACTCGGATAGCAATATAGAAGATGCTGTGGTAGAAAATAGTACTGATAACTTGGCTGTCACGCCACCGGTGGTTAGTATACAAAATACCGAAGTCATCCCTGTGTCTAAAACGTTGATTCAACATCGCTTGCATGAAAGCCAACGTATTTTAGTGCAAGTGACCAAAGATCAGTTAGGCAGTAAAGGCGCTCGCTTGACCACCAATATATCCTTGCCATCTCGCTATTTGGTGTATCTACCTTCAAGCGAACACATTGGTATCTCACAACGTATTGATGGGGAAGAGGAGCGCACTCGTCTTAAAACTGAGTTGTCTAGTTTGATGCAAACGGTCAATCTAAAAGGCGGTCTCATCGCTCGTACCGCCGCTGAACGTGTCCCTGTCGATAAGCTTGAAGAAGACATTTATTATCTATTGCAGCTGTGGCGTACCATCTGCGCGCGTCGCCAAGAGATGAAACAACATCAAAGTTCTGAGCTTATTTATCAAGAGCTATCATTACCGCTGCGCTCTATCCGTGATTTGGTACACGCGGATACCGAGAAAGTCATCATTGATAATGCACAAATTTATGAACAAGTCAGATCCTTTGCCAAAGAGTTTGTGCCTTTTGTCTATGACCGCATTGTCCATTATACCGCTGAGCCATCCTTGTTTGATGTCCATCGTGTCGAAGAAGATTTGCGTGATGCTTTAAAACGCCGCGTAGATTTAAAATCAGGTGGCTATCTCATTATCGACCAAACAGAAGCGATGACCACGATCGATGTCAATACGGGATCATTCGTAGGCGGGCGTTCGTTAGAAGATACGGTTTATAAAACCAATCTTGAGGCAACTCATGCAATCGCCCGTCAGCTGCGTTTGCGTAATCTAGGCGGTATTATCATTCTAGACTTTATTGACATGCTTGAACAGCAGCATAAAGATGATGTGTTAGAGAGCCTGCAATCACAGCTAGTACAAGACTATGCCAAAACTAAGATTACTCAGGTCAGTGAGCTTGGGTTAGTAGAGATGACGCGTAAACGTACGCGTGAGTCGCTCGGACAGCAGCTATGTGAGCCATGCTCGACCTGTCAAGGACGCGGCTTTGTCAAAACGGCTGAGACAGTGTGCTTTGAGATATTCCGTGAAATCATGCGTTGTGCTCGTACTTATAACTCTCCCAAGAAATTTACGGTCGTTGCTCATGCCGCAGTCATTGATTTACTTCTCACTTCAGAGTCAGACACAGTGGCAGATTTAGAGTATTTACTTGGTAGAGTGATTACCTTTGATGTCGAAAATCTCTATACTCAAGAGCAATATGACATTGTTTTGGATTGATGTTTCATAGCTTTAGATTAACAGTGCATAGTTATCGATTCATATAAGCGTGATTATTAAGCACAGATGCTGTTGTTTACATATTACTGTTTATAAAGGGTAATATCATAAGTCGCTACAGATATTACCCTTGCAATGACTGAAATACTATGTATAATATACACCACTGAATTATATATGCGCCGCCAATCAAACAGCGGGCGCTATGACAGCTAGAGCATCGTTTCTAGCACTATTTCATTATGCCTTTGCTGACATCCTATAATGGAAGGGTCGGCGGGGCTTTAAACTATTTTGCTTTTGGCACGCTACAAGTTCGGATAAAGAACTCATTCTGGTTAAGAACAGAAGGCCGCTTTAAGTGAATATTTAACCAAACGGCTTTTGATCATATCTTTGCAAAGCAAAAATGACAAAAGCACATATTAGGAGCTTGCTGGCATGGCTAACCAGAGAATCCGTATCCGTCTTAAGTCTTTTGATCATCGTCTGATTGATCAATCTGCACAAGAGATTGTTGATACTGCAAAGCGCACCGGTGCGCAAGTTTGTGGTCCTGTACCGTTGCCGACTCGCATTGAGCGCTTCAACGTTCTAACTTCACCACACGTAAACAAAGACGCTCGTGATCAGTACGAAATCCGTACTCATAAGCGTATGGTTGACATCGTTCAACCTACCGACAAAACTGTGGATGCGCTAATGAAGCTTGACTTGGCGGCGGGTGTTGACGTTCAAATTGCTTTGGGTTAATGCACATAAACACCCAACCCATTAATATAAGATATAAAGAGGTCTAAAATGGCGATCGGTTTAGTCGGTAAAAAATGCGGCATGACCCGTGTCTTCACTGAAGCAGGCGCATCTATCCCTGTAACAGTGGTTGAGATCAGTGCTAATCGCATTACTCAAGTAAAAAATACTGATGTAGATGGCTATCAAGCCATCCAAGTTACCACAGGTACCCGTCGTGACAGCCGCGTAGCAGCAGCTCAAAAAGGTCACTTCGCTAAAGCTGGCGTTGCCGCTGGTCGTGGTGTTTGGGAATTTCGTGCCAATGATAGCGATCTTGAAGGTCGTGAAATTGGTGGTGAGATCCTAGCTGACTTGTTCGAACAAGGTCAGATGGTTGATGTCACAGGTAACAGTAAAGGTAAAGGCTTTCAAGGCGGCGTGAAGCGTCACAACTTCAGCATGCAAGATGCCACTCATGGTAACTCAGTATCTCACCGTGCCATTGGTTCAACTGGTCAAAACCAGTCACCAGGTAAAGTCTTCAAAGGCAAAAAAATGCCAGGTCAGATGGGTAACAAACGCGTTACCGTTCAGGGCCTAGAAGTGATATCGGTTGATGTTGAAAAAGGGTTACTTGTCATCAAGGGTGCTATCCCAGGTGCCACCGGTGGCGATGTCATCGTACGTCCGTCAGTCAAAGCCTAAGCAAGGGGATTAACGTGGATTTAAAAACAGTTACAGGGGCGGCAGTTGAGCTTTCTGATACGGCTTTCGGTCGTGAATTCAACGAAGCACTAGTGCATCAAGTCGTCACCGCATATCTTGCTGGTGCTCGTCAAGGTACACGCGCTCAAAAAACCCGTGCCGAAGTTTCTGGTGGTGGCATTAAGCCATGGCGCCAAAAAGGTACTGGTCGCGCTCGTGCAGGTTCTATTCGTAGCCCAATCTGGCGTGGGGGCGGTCGTGCATTCGCGGCTAAACCACAAGATTGGTCACAGAAAGTTAACCGTAAAATGTATCGCGGTGCTATGCAGTGTATCTTAGCCGAATTGATTCGCCAAGAGCGTTTGATTTTGGTCGAAGAGCTAAGCGTTTCTGGACCTAAGACTAAAGAGTTGATTGCAAAGTTAGGTGAGTTAAATGCATCACGTGCATTAATCGTCACTAAAGAAGTTGACGAAAACTTATACTTAGCTGCTCGCAACATCCCACATGTCAATGTACTTGATACAAGTGAAGTGGATCCAGTGAGCTTGATCGCTTTTGATAAAGTGATCATGACAGTCGAAGCTGCGAAACAATTTGAGGAAGCACTAGCATGAATAACGCAAGACTTTATCAGATCCTAAGAGGACCTGTATTCTCAGAGAAATCTCAAATGCTTGGCGACTCACTTGGTGTGCAGGTATTTAAAATTGACTCTAACGCTACTAAGCTTGAAGTCAAAAAAGCGGTTGAGATGATGTTTGAAGGTGTTGAAGTTTTAAAAGTAAACACTTTGAATGTTAAAGGTAAGACAAAGCGTTTTGGTAAAAGTATTGGCCGTCGTAATGACTACAAAAAAGCCTACGTTACCTTAAAAGCTGGTCAAGATGTACAAATGGCTGATGCTGGTGAAGAGGTCGCGAATACGACTGCTTCTACTAGTGAAACAGCGAACAACGAATAAGGATTACACTCATGCCTATCGTAAAAGCAAAGCCAACATCACCAGGCCGTCGTTTTGTTGAAAAAGTGGTGCATCCACACCTTTATAAAGGTCGTCCGTTTGCAGCGCTTCTCGAATCAAAAAGTAAAACTGGTGGTCGTAACAATAATGGTCGCATAACGACTCGTCATATTGGCGGTGGTCATAAGCAGCATTATCGTATTATCGATTTCAAACGTACTAAAGACAATATCCCAGCAACGGTAGAGCGTATTGAATACGATCCTAACCGTACTGCACACATTGCTTTACTTAAGTACGCTGATGGCGAACGTCGCTATATCATTGCTGCTAAAAAACAAGCAGTTGGCGATACAGTAATGTCAGGTGAGCTATCACCAATTCGTCCAGGTAACTGTTTACCGCTGAAAAACATCCCATTGGGTACTGTGATCCATAATATCGAACTTAAAATCGGTAAAGGCGCACAGATGGCTCGTTCTGCGGGTGCTAGCGTTCAGTTGTTAGGTCGTGAAGGTATTTATGCTATTCTACGTATGCGCTCTGGCGAAACACGCCGTGTACACGTGAACTGCCGTGCCGTTATCGGTGAAGTTTCTAACACTGAAAACAACTTGAAATCACTTGGTAAAGCCGGTGCTTCACGTTGGCGTGGTGTTCGTCCTTCTGTTCGTGGTGTTGCTATGAACCCGGTTGATCACCCACATGGTGGTGGTGAAGGTCGTAATAAAGGTCGCCATCCAACCAGCCCTTGGGGTCAGAAGTCTAAAGGACTTAAAACGCGTAGTAATAAGCGTACTGACAATATGATCATCCGCCGTCGCGCCAAGAAGAAATAAAGGAAGAATTTCATGCCTCGTTCATTGAAAAAAGGTCCATTCATAGACGCGCATTTGTTTGCCAAAGTTGAGAATGCATTAGACACCAACTCACGCAAGCCAATTAAGACTTGGTCGCGCCGTTCGATGATCCTACCACAAATGGTTGGCTTAACCTTGTCTGTTCACAATGGCCGTACTCATGTACCGGTTATCGTGAGTGAACAGATGGTTGGTCATAAACTAGGTGAATTTGCCCCGACTCGTACGTATCGTGGTCATGGCATTGACAAAAAAGCTAAGAGATAAGGTGCTTACCATGGAAGTAACTGCAAAATTACGCGGTGCCGCCATATCGGCACAAAAAGTTAGACTCGTTGCCGATGAAGTTCGTGGCAAATCTATCGAGCGTGCTTTGGATATCCTAACGTATAGTAATAAAAAAGGCGCTGTATTTGTTAAGAAATGTCTTAACTCAGCCATCGCCAATGCCGAACATAACAACGGTCTAGATATTGATACCCTTAAAGTATCAACCATCTACGTTGATGAAGGCATTACGCTAAAACGTATCCTACCACGTGCTAAAGGTCGCGCTGATCGTATCAGTAAGCGTACCTGTCACATCACTATAAAGGTAGGAGAATAAGTTATGGGTCAAAAAGTACATCCAATCGGAATTCGTCTTGGTGTTGTAAAGAAGCATAACGCAAACTGGTATGCTAACCCTAAACAATACTCAGAATACCTAATCAACGACATTCAAGTTCGTGAATATCTGCGCAAAAAGCTTGATAGTGCTATGATTAGCAAAATCATGATTGAGCGTCCTACCGGTGCTGCTAAGATTACCATCGCTACTGCGCGTCCTGGTATCGTTATCGGTAAGAAAGGCGAAGACATTGAAAGACTTCAAAAAGAATTGACCAAAATTATGGGCGTACCTGCTCAGGTCAACATTGAAGAAATCACCTCGCCTGATCTTGATGCTCATTTAGTAGCGGAAGGTATCGCAAGTCAGCTTGAGCGTCGTGTTATGTTCCGCCGTGCTATGAAGCGCGCCGTACAGAACAGCATGCGTTCTGGTGCTAAAGGTATTAAAGTTGAGCTGTCTGGCCGTCTTGGCGGTGCTGAGATTGCTCGTACTGAATGGTACCGTGAAGGTCGTGTGCCATTGCATACACTACGCGCTGATATCGACTATTCGTCAGTACGTGCGGAAACTACTTACGGCACCATCGGTGTAAAAGTTTGGATCTTCCGTGGCGAAATCCTTGACGGTATGAACAGTGTATACAATCCCGTTAAAGAAGAGCAGACTCGTGCGCCAAAACGCCGTGGTCGTGGAAACGGAAACCGTCGAAACACAGACAGAGGTTAAACTATGTTACAGCCAAAACGTACCAAGTTTCGTAAAATGCACAAAGGTCGTAACACTGGGCTAGCTCATCGTGGAAGCACCGTTGCATTCGGACAAATTGGTCTAAAATCGTTGACTCGTGGTCGTATGACTGCCCGTCAAATTGAAGCAGCACGTCGTACCATCACTCGTAAAATTAAGCGTGGTGGTAAGATTTGGATCCGTGTATTCCCAGACAAACCAATTACCAACAAACCACTAGAAGTACGTATGGGTAAAGGTAAAGGTCCTGTAGAATATTGGGTATGCGAAATCAAACCTGGTAAAGTGCTATATGAACTCGAAGGGGTTTCAGAAGAACTTGCTCGCGAAGCGTTTACGCTTGCTGCAGCAAAACTGCCCTTTAAAACTACCATTGTTAAGCGGACGATAATGTAATGAAGATCAGTGAATTACGTGATAAATCATTAGAAGAACTGACTCAGTTACTTGATGAAAAGCAACTTGATGCTTTCCGTATTCGTATGGCTAAAGCAACTGGTCAGTTGGGTAATACCCATGAAGTACGTGTTAATCGTCGTGCGATTGCTCAGCTTCAGACTTTGATTAACGAGAAACAACGAGGCGACTCATGAGCGATAACAATCAAACAGCTAATGCTAGCGTATTGACAGGACGAGTTGTCAGTGACAAGATGGACAAGTCCATCACAGTTTTGATTGAGCGTCTGGTTCGTCATCCTTTGTATGGCAAGCAGCTTCGTCGTTCTACAAAAATCAAAGCACATGATGAGAATAACGTTTGCCAACAAGGCGACCTTGTCCGCATCAAAGAAACGCGTCCAATCTCTAAAACCAAGTCTTGGACTTTGGTTGAAGTGGTTGAAAAAGTAGAAAAAATCTAAGTAAATTGCATTAAAAGCCAGAAGCTGTTAAAATAGCCGCCTTTTTAAGGATGCTGATTGCGCCGAGCGTATATCACTCACATTAAGAGTAGCAGCGGTTATTATTATTAAAATGCCGACTACTCATACTGTGCTAGCGGCAGCAACTGGTTTTTATTGCTCATACGTGTGGAGTAACGCTATGATTCAGGTTGAATCGATGCTGGAAGTTGCAGATAATAGCGGTGCAAGACGAGTTCAGTGCATTAAAGTACTGGGTGGCTCTCATCGTCGTTATGCATCAGTTGGCGACATTATTAAAGTAACGGTTAAAGAAGCCATTCCTCGCGGTCGTGTTAAAAAAGGCGACGTGATGAATGCTGTAGTTGTACGTACCAAAAAAGGCGTTCGTCGTCCTGATGGTTCTGTTCTGCGTTTTGACGACAATGCTGCGGTATTGTTGAACCAAAATAAAGCACCGATTGCAACTCGTATTTTTGGACCGGTAACTCGTGAACTACGTGGTGATCAGTTTATGAAAATTGTATCACTAGCACCAGAAGTATTGTGAGGTAATCCATGTCAAAATTACGTAAAGGCGATACAGTTATCGTGATTGCTGGGAAAGACAAAGGCAAGCAAGGTACTGTACAAGCTGTAAAAAATGATCGTATTAAAGTTGAAGGCATTAATATTGTCACTAAACATCAGAAGCCAAATCAGGCAACTGGCGTTGAAGGTGGCATTCTTAAGAAAGAAGCTTTTCTACATATCTCAAATGTCGCAATATTAAATGCGCAAACCCAAAAAGCTGATCGTATTACTTATCAGTTCGGCGAAGACGGCAAGAAACAACGCGTCTATCGTTCGAACGGTGAAGTAGTGGCGACTGCGTAAGACACTAAGGGTGTAATGGTAATGGCAAGATTAAAATCTTTATATAACGAAGAATTAAAGCAGCAAATCAAAGAAGAGCTTGGTTTGGCTAATGTGATGCAAGTGCCTAAAATCACTAAAATCACACTTAACATGGGTGTGGGCGGCGCGTCTCAAGACAAGAAATTGCTTGAAGGTGCAGTAGCTGACATGACCGCTATCGCTGGTCAAAAACCTGTCGTCACCAAAGCGCGTAAATCAGTTGCTGGCTTTAAAATTCGTGAAGAATGGCCAATTGGCTGCAAAGTAACGCTACGCGGTGAGCAAATGTACGAATTTCTAGATCGTCTCATTGCCATTGCAATTCCTCGTATTCGTGATTTCCGCGGTTTTTCACCTAAAGCCTTTGACGGACGTGGTAACTACTCATTGGGTATCAAAGAACAGATCGTATTCCCAGAAGTAGATTTTGACAAGATTGATCGTATCCGCGGTATGGATGTGACAATCACCACGTCAGCTCAATCTGATGAAGAAGGTCGCGCGTTGCTTAAAGCATTCGGCTTCCCATTTAAATAAGGTAAAGACGTTATGGCAAAGAAGAGCATGATTAACCGCGAATTAAAGCGCGAAAAAATGGTTGCTAAGTACGCTGATAAGCGTATCAAGCTAAAAGAAACTATCAGTGATATGACTGCAAGTGACGAGACTCGTATGGAAGCGATGCTAGAGCTACAAGCTCTTCCACGCAATTCATCGCCAGTACGTCTGCGCAATCGTTGTGCTATCACCGGTCGTCCTCACGGTTACTTCCGCAAGTTTGGCTTGTCACGCAATATGCTGCGTGAGCGTGTCATGCAAGGCGATGTGCCTGGTGTTCGTAAAGCAAGCTGGTAAGGGGTAACTATATGAGTATGCAAGATACCGTTGGGGATATGCTAACCCGTATTCGTAACGCACAAATGGCTAACAAAGTATCGGTAGCAATGCCGAGCTCTAAATTACGTAAATCAATTGCTGATTTGCTAGTTAGCGAAGGTTATGTGGCGAGCGCTGTTGTTACTGAAGAAGCAAACAATAAAGCAACCCTATCTATCGAATTGAAATACTTCGAAGGCCGCGCTGTCATCGAAACGATTCAACGTTTTAGCCGTCCTGGTTTACGCCAGTTCCGCGGCAAAGACGCTATCCCTACTGTTAAGCAAGGTATGGGTGTTGCTATCGTATCAACCAGCCAAGGCATCATGAGTGATCGTGCTGCACGCGCTGCTGGTATCGGTGGTGAAATCGTCGCATTTGTAGCGTAAGCTACACGACGATAAAGTCTATTTGATGATTGTTAGACTTCTATTGATTGAGTAATAATGAATTATTTCAAATTGATAGGTGTCTAACGCAGTCAACTATGCTAAACTAACACGCTTTTTAGCCTGTTAGTTTTTTCGCTAATATAAAGAAGTTAATTTTTTAAGGAATATTCCTATGTCTCGTGTGGCTAAAGCCCCAGTGACACTGCCAAACGGCGTAAGTGTTACTTTGAACGATCGGCAGGTCGAAGTGAAAGGCAAGAACGGCATTTTGTCTTTACGCCTGCATGAATTGGTCGAGCTGAAACAGGAAGATGATGCGATCATTTTCTCACCTACAGTCGATTCAAAAGAAGCTATGATGCACACTGGCACCATGCGCGCTCTTGTTAACAACTATGTTAAAGGCGTGAATGAAGGCTTTGAAAAGCGTCTTCAGTTAATTGGTGTTGGTTATCGCGCACAAGTTGCTGGTAACAAGGTAACTTTGAACGTTGGTTACTCTCATCCAGTAGAATATACGTTGCCTGAAGGTGTGTCAGCTGAAACCCCAACGCAAACTGAAATTGTTTTGAAATCAAACAATAAACAGCAGCTTGGTCAAGCAGCGGCTAATATCCGCGGTTTCCGCCCACCTGAGCCTTATAAAGGTAAAGGTATTCGTTATAGTGACGAGCATGTGATTCGCAAAGAAGCCAAGAAAAAATAAGGTGAGTTGAAATGTTTGATAAAAAAGCAGCTCGTCTGCGTCGAGCTAAGAAAACCCGCGCGCATATCCGTTTCTTAGGCGTTCATCGCTTAACGGTTACTCGCACGCCAAAACATATTTATGCCCAGATTATCTCTCCTACCGGTGGTGAAGTGATTGCTCAGGCATCTACCTTAGACGGCAGCTTGCGCTCAGGCGCGACTGGCAATGCTGATGCAGCAACGTCTGTGGGCCAAATGATCGCAGAACGCGCAAAAGCAGCTGGTATCACTAAAGTTGCCTTTGACCGTAGTGGTTTTAAATATCATGGTCGAGTTAAAGCTTTAGCAGAAGCAGCTCGCGAAAACGGATTGGAGTTTTAATCATGGCTAGAAATGATAAAAATGATAAAAATGATAAAAATGAACAGACTGACGGTCTAGTAGAACGCTTAGTTACCGTTGATCGCGTTGCAAAAGTTGTTAAAGGTGGTCGTATTTTCTCTTTCACTGCATTGACTGTAGTGGGCGATGGCAATGGTCGTGTTGGTTTTGGTCGCGGTAAAGCACGTGAAGTGCCAGCGGCTATCCAAAAAGCACTAGAAGCTGCCAAACGTAATATGATTACTGTTGAGCTAAATGATGCAACTTTGTATCATCCGATCAAAGCACGTCATGGTGCTAGTAAAGTTTATATGCAACCTGCATCTGAAGGTACTGGCGTAATCGCTGGTGGCGCAATGCGTGCTGTATTAGAAGTTGCTGGTGTCAAAGATGTTTTGACTAAATGTTATGGTTCTACCAATACTGCTAACGTTGTTCGCGCAACGTTTAACGGTTTACGTGATATGTCAACTCCAGAGAAGATGGCAGCAAAACGTGGTAAATCTGTAGACGAAATCTTGGGTTAACTTAGACTAGGTGAGTTACGATGAAAAAAATGAAAGTCACTCAATTTAAATCGGGTGCCCATCGCCTAAAGAGCCACAAAGCGAGCTTGAAAGGATTGGGTTTACGCCGTATTAATCATACTGTTGAAGTAGAAGATACACCTTCAACACGTGGTATGGTCAATCGCGTTAACTACATGGTAAAAGTGGAGGAAGCGTAATGGGTCTTAGATTAAATGAATTATCACCAGGTGTTGGCGCAAAGAAAACTGCCCAACGTCGTGGTCGTGGTATCGGTTCAGGTCTTGGTAAGACTGGTGGTCGTGGTGTAAAAGGTCAGAAATCTCGTTCAGGTTCTAGCATACGCTCAGGATTTGAAGGTGGTCAAATGCCTTTATATCGCCGTCTACCGAAATTTGGTTTTACCAGTAAAATGGCAATGAAGACGGCTGAAGTACGTCTTTCTGAACTGAATAAAATTGATGGCGATGTGGTTAGCCTTGAAACACTTAAAGCTGCTAACCTAGTCCGTCACGACATGAAGCGTGCCCGTATTATGTTGTCAGGCGAAGTCACTAAGGCTTATACCTTTAAAGGTATCAAAGTGACTAAAGGCGCTAAGCTAGCAATCGAAGCTGCTGGTGGTAGCATCGAGGAGTAGTAACGTGTCAAAACAATCAATGTCATCGACTGGTATACCGCTCAATCCATTTGCATTCATACGCAAGTATGATGAATTATGGACGCGTTTATTATTCTTAATCGGCGCATTGGTTGTTTATCGTTTAGGGTCACATATTCCAGTACCGGGCATCAATCCGGTCAACTTGGCTGATCTGTTTTCGCGCAACGAAAACACCATTTTGAGTATGTTTAACATGTTCTCAGGTGGTGCACTAGAGCGTATGTCCATTATGGCGCTCGGCATTATGCCATATATTTCAGCATCGATTATTGTACAGATGATGTCTGCAGTATTGCCATCGCTTGAAGCCCTCAAAAAAGAAGGCGAAGCGGGACGACGTAAGTTGAACAAGTACACCCGTCAAGGGACACTTGCTTTAGCCCTAGTACAGTCATTAGGAATGTGTGCTGGCTTAATCAGTCAAAATCTTACTTTATCTTCTGGTCTGACCTTTTATATTCCAGCCGTTACATCTTTAGTAGCGGGTGCTATGTTCTTAATGTGGCTTGGTGAGCAGATTACAGAGCGCGGCGTAGGTAACGGTATTTCAATGCTCATTTTTGCGAGTATTGTGGCTGGTACGCCAGGTATGATTTCGCAGTCTATTGAACAGGTCAATCAAGGGCAGATGAACTTGATTGTACTGTTTATTTTTGTGCTACTAGGCATCGCGGTTACTGCTGGTATTGTTTATATTGAACGTGCTCAGCGCCGTGTTCCAGTGAATTATGCGCAGAAGCAGCAACAGGGTCGCAAAATATATGCTCAGCAGCAGTCACATTTGCCGTTGAAGCTGAACATGGCAGGGGTTATACCAGCCATTTTTGCCAGCTCATTGTTGTTGTTTCCAGCAAGTTTAGGGCAGTGGGTCGGTCAATCAACTGATCCTACCCTTACACAAAAGATACTACAGAATATGGCATTGGTGTTGTCTCCAGGACAGCCGCTATATTTGGTTCTGTTTGGCGCGATGATTATTTTCTTCTGTTACTTCTATACGGCATTGGTATTTAGCCCACGTGAAGTAGCTGAAAACCTTAAACGTAGTGGTGCGTATATCCCAGGTATTCGCCCCGGACAACAAACTCAGCGTTACCTAGATCATGTATTAAACCGACTGACCTTTATTGGCGCGATGTATATGACGGTTATTTGTTTAATGCCAATGGTCGTCCAGTCATCGTTTGGTGTGCCGTTTCAACTCGGTGGTACGTCTTTACTGATTATGGTGGTTGTGGTAATGGACTTCATTTCGCAAATCCAAGCGCATTTGATGACCCATCAATATCATGATCAG
The DNA here is from genome assembly GCF_022129225.1 of Psychrobacter sp. Ps7. Classification (NCBI taxonomy): domain Bacteria; kingdom Pseudomonadati; phylum Pseudomonadota; class Gammaproteobacteria; order Moraxellales; family Moraxellaceae; genus Psychrobacter; species Psychrobacter sp. Ps7. Next base: position 20,777 of record NZ_JADQAH010000013.1, read on the forward strand.
ACGTTAATTCAATCGCCCACTCAACCTTAAATGAGCGGTACGATATCTCAAAGGAGCATGCTATGAAAGTTCAAGCATCAGTTAAAAAGATTTGTGGTAGCTGTAAAGTTGTGCGCCGTAAAGGCCGTGTACATATCATCTGTACAGCAGAACCTCGCCACAAGCAACGTCAAGGTTAATATTTAGTATTATAAAGTCTTAGACTTTTGTTACTATCTCAATTAATACTTGAAAAATGACGGCGGATGGGATATCATCCGCCACTTGCCGTAGTTTATGCAAAAACTTTTATAAGACCGTCAATGAATAGGCTTGTAACTAAGTCAAAGCAGCGATTATAATTATAAAAGCTTTAGTATTGACAGCAACAAATCTGAAAAATAAAGCCTTATTGATAAATAACGCTTATTTTTCTTTAATGGAGAGAAATCAATGGCTCGTATTGCCGGCGTAAACATTCCGGATAATAAGCATGCTGTTATTTCACTAACTTACATCTTTGGTGTAGGTCGTACCACTGCTCAGAAAATCTTAGAAGCAGTTGGCATTGCCCCTACTACTAAAGTTAGTCAGTTAGATGATACACAGTTAGATGCTATCCGTGCACAAGTTGCAAATTACATGACTGAAGGTGATCTTCGTCGTGAAGTGTCAATGAATATTAAGCGTTTAGTTGATCTTGGTTGTTACCGTGGCATCCGTCATCGTCGTAACCTACCAGTTAGAGGTCAGAATACTAAGAACAACGCTCGTACTCGTAAGGGTCCGACACGCCCTCTCAAAAGATAATTAACTTAGGAAGCTAAAAGATGGCTAAAGACACTCGTAGTCGCAAGAAAGTGACTCGTCGTTCAGTATCGGAGGGCATTGCCCATATCCATGCGTCTTTTAATAACACCATTGTTACGATTACCGATCGTCAAGGTAATGCACTGGCTTGGGCCACTTCAGGTGGACAAGGCTTCCGTGGTTCACGTAAATCTACACCATTTGCAGCTCAGGTTGCAGCTGAGGTCGCTGGTAAAGCGGCTCAAGAATATGGTGTTAAGAATATCGACGTTTTGGTCAAAGGACCAGGACCGGGTCGTGAGTCTGCGGTAAGAGCACTAGGTGCATTGGGTTATAAAGTTAACAGCATCTCTGATGTAACCCCAATCCCACACAATGGTTGCCGTGCGCCGAAAAAGCGCCGCGTCTAATATTAAAGACGAAGCTTTTTATCCCAAAAGCTTATAGGAGACATAACAATGGCCCGCTATATTGGACCAAAACTCAAATTATCACGTCGTGAAGGCACGGACTTAGGTCTTAAGTCTGGCGTTAAACCATACGACGTAAAAACGAAAAAAGCTGGTCGTCCACCAGGTCAACACGGTGTAAGCCGTAACAAGACCTCAGAATATGCTTTACAGCTGCGTGAAAAGCAGAAAGTTAAGCGTATCTATGGTGTATTAGAGCGTCAGTTTGCTAATTACTATAAAGAAGCTGCTCGTAAGCGCGGTGCTACTGGTGAAAACCTGTTAGCTATGCTTGAGAGCCGTCTAGATAACGTTGTTTATCGCATGGGCTTTGGCTCAACTCGCGCCGAAGCACGTCAGCTAGTCAGTCATCGTACTGTTATGGTAAAAAAAGCTGGCCGTGATGAGTTTGTTCGTGTGAACATTCCATCAATTCAGTTGCAAGACGGTGATGTCATCGCTATCCAAGAGAAGTCTCGCGAGCAATTACGTATTAAAAACGCAATTGAGCTGGCTAGCCAACGTGGTATTCCAGAATGGCTAGATGTTGACCACAGCAAATTACAAGGCACGTTTAAACAAGCGCCTGATCGTATTGATCTACCTGCTGAAATCAACGAAAGCTTGATCGTTGAGCTATACTCTAAGTAATGACGTACTGCTCGATGTCGTGAAAACGGCATTGAGCAATCAACGTTAATTAAACCAGTTTAATAAATCGAGGTGACATCATGATGCTAAATGCAACTGAGTTTCTAACGCCGAATGCCATTAATGTGGATACGGTTAATGAAACGATTGCGAAAGTCACGCTCGAACCGTTAGAACGCGGCTTTGGGCATACCCTTGGTAATGCCTTACGTCGCATCTTGTTATCTTCATTACCTGGTGCTGCAGTCATTGAAGCTGAGATTGATGGTGTTGACCATGAATACTCAACGCTTGAAGGGCTACAAGAAGATGTACTTGACTTGCTTTTGAATCTAAAAGGCTTGGCTATTACCCTTCATGACCAAAATGAAGTATTTTTGACCTTGGATAAACAAGGTCCAGGCACTATTACTGCTGCAGACATCGCGTTACCGCATAATGTAGACATCGTCAATCCAGAATTGGTGTTGGGTACATTGAGTGATCGTGGTCATCTTAAGATGCGTTTGCGTGTAGTAATGGGTCGTGGATATGAGCCAGCAAACCAGCGCCGTGAAGATGGTGATACTAAAGCAATCGGACGTTTAAAGCTTGATGCAAGTTTTAGTCCTGTGCTTCGTGTTGCTTATCAGGTTGAGAACGCTCGTGTAGAGCAGCGTACTGATCTTGATCGTCTTATCATTGAGCTTGAAACTAATGGCACTATAGATCCAGAAGAAGCAATTCGTAAAGCAGCCACTATTTTACAACAACAGATTTCTATCTTTGTTGACCTAGAAGCTGAAGAAGCGCCTGAGCCTGTGAAAGAGAAAGAAGAGGTTGATCCGGTGCTATTACGCCCTGTGGACGATCTTGAACTAACGGTTCGCTCAGCCAACTGCTTGAAAGCTGAAAACATTTACTATATCGGTGATTTGGTACAACGTTCAGAGACTGAACTTCTAAAAACCCCAAATCTTGGTAAGAAATCATTAACGGAAATCAAAGACGTACTAGCGTCTAAAGATTTAGAGCTCGGTATGCGCCTAGATAACTGGCCACCAGCTGACCTTCGTGTTGATGATCGCTTTTCTTATCGTAGCCGTTAAACTTTAAGGATTTTTGACTATGCGCCATCGTAAGAGTGGAGTCAAGCTGGGTCGTACCGGCAGTCATCGTAAGGCAATGTTTCAGAACATGACTAACTCATTATTTGAGCATGAACTGATCAAAACAACTTTACCAAAAGCAAAAGAGTTACGTCGCGTTGCCGAGCCATTAATTACTATGGCTAAAGAAGACAGCGTTGCTAACCGTCGTTTGGCATTTAGCCGTATGCGTAGCAAAGCTATGGTAGGCAAACTATTTGGCACGTTAGGTCCTCGTTACCAGACCCGTCCAGGTGGATATTTGCGTATCGTAAAATGCGGTTACCGTGATGGTGACAATGCGCCAATGGCATATGTAGAATTGGTTGATCGCGACTAATTTTACAATAAGCAAAAGATGTATATAAAAAAGCTCCAATTGAATTGGAGCTTTTTTTGTGTCTGATGCTTTAGTTTATTACCGTAGTAGTGAATCTACATCCGCGGCACCTTGTCTGATAATTTCAGGCTGGCTACCAGTCATATCAACAATCGTAGTTAGTTTAGTGGTTTTTATACCTGCATTTATCAAACCATCGATTTGATTGCCTAATAAATCCTCAATCTCAAAGGGATCATCTAGTATGTCATCACGGTTAGGCAATATTAATGAACTGGTTAAGATAGGTTCATCCATGGCCTCTAAAAGCGCCTGCGCAATGGGGTTGCTAGGTACTCGAATACCGATGGTTTTTTTCTTCGCATGTGCCAATTTTTTTGGTACGTCTTTTGTGGCGTTGAGGATAAACGTGATGGGCGCAGGAGTAAGTGCTTTGAGCTGTTTAAATTGTATATTGTCCACTGCAGCATAGTTGGCAATTTCGCTTAAGTCACGGCAAAGCAAGGTAAACTGGTGTTTATCATCAAGTTCACGAATTTGTTTGAGCTTATCGAGTGCATCCTTGGCCCCTAAGCGACAACCAAAAGCATAGCTGGTATCGGTAGGGTAGATAATGAGCTGGTCTTTACGTAACAGATCCGCCACTTGCTCAATCAGACGTGGCTGTGGATTTTCTGGATGAATATAAAATACTTGCATAGCAGTTCCTTATTTTATAGTTATAGGTTTTTAAATGTGAAGTTTTTGACTAAGTAGAACATTTGTGGCACGTATGCTTCTTTCACTAAGTTTATTAAAAAAGCATCACTGCCTTCTTAGTATAGCGCAAAGCCAATATAAGTTTGATTGCAAGCCGTTACTATGCGTAGACAATCGTTAACGCAAAAATGCCACACCTTTATGCTGATATGCTGCTGTTACTCTGGATCAGCTATAGAGACACTGAGTAAGGCGTGTAATAAAGTCTTAGCATCAGATGGTAATATATTGGGCTTAGCGATGTATTGTTGCACTTGTCGGTAGACGTCATTTGCGAATGTACTATTGCTCGTATCAAAGTCAGCAAACAAATTATCTTGTGACACCTCAAATGATCGTTCACAAGCGAGAGTAAATAAACACTCTAACGCTTGTGGCTTAATCTCTACGCGCTCAAATGCTTGCTGCTGAGCGGCGGTACGCCCATCTGGTGCGTACCAGTAGCCAAAGTCAGGCAAACGTCTACGAGCCTCTCCAGCCACACACCAATGGCTCAGCTCATGCAATGCGCTAGCAAAAAATCCATGAGCGAATTCAATTTTTGCGGGTTCGTTATTTTGTGCCGGAAAGTACTCTGGTTCTCCTTGTCCACGAACCAATGTAACGTTTTGATGAGTGAATAAATTATTGAATAATTGGATGAGCCAATCAGTAGCCGCTTGCTCGTATTTATTAACCAATGATGGAATGCCATCTAAGCCTTTGATAGCAGCTAACCTTTCTAACCTTTGCCATTCACTTTTTACGTTCTCTAAGCACTGATTGTTGTTAAGGTTCCACGAGTCAGTGGAAGAGGCATTCACATTACTGGTTAACGTAGTGAGACGCTGCAATAGTATTTTTGCTTCAAGTGGAGAAAGTAGGTTCGAGAAGTCAGGTTTATTATTAAACACATTCATAGGTAAAACACTGGTCAAATAAAAGATAAAAAGAAGAACTATCTTTGAATATAAATAGGAGAAATAAAGAGATGAAAATAGAGCTTATATCAAATAAATTTAACATACTAGCGCTAGCGTCGCTCAATGCTTTCCGTTAGTATGGCAGGCAATATTATACACCGTTTTGATGAATGAGGTCGCGCATGTCAAGCACTCCAGAAAGTAAACCGTCAGCAGGTTATGCTGATAATAAAAAAGCGCCTTTATCTACTAGTATGCCTGAATCTATTTCTTTGGATAAATGGGCAGATACTGGTTATGAATGGACAGGAGAGGTAGAGCCAAGCGCTTTCAAACGTCTTGCTACTACCTTAGCCACCGAACATGAACAAGCAAACATCTCGCTTAATGCCAATCTGTATCGCCGCAATAATGTCTTATATTTGGCATTCACATTGACGGGTGAAGTTTGGTTAACCTGTCAGCGTTGCCTACAGCCAGTGGCTATCGATTTGTCTGATGATTATAATATTGCGCTACTAGAAGATGAGAGCCAAGCACGTTCAATCAATGATGAACAAGACTATTTATTACTTGATGAAATTATTACTGAGCCTGCACCAGAGCTTTTATTGCCATTCAAAAAATTGGTAGAAGATGAGATATTACTGAAGACGCCAATGTCGCCAAAACATGACGACTGTGAAATGACGGTAGAGCAATTTGGTGAGATTCCAGAAGAGGAAGAAAGCGAAAATCCTTTTGCTGCTTTAGCCTCGCTAAAAGGCAAGTTGTAATCTTATTAAGAGACAAGTCATATATCAATGTACTACTTAATAAATTTATGATACCTTTCATCAGCTTTCTACCAAAGAGTGAGAAGCAGGGCTTTATTAATCCGCTAAACATGCGTATAATGTCCCGTTTATTGCATTCTAGCAATCTGCTACTGGCAGATAGATGCTGATCTTGCAGACTAACTATAGATTTTAGACGTAATCAACACTTTAATACGTGGCAATCTATTTAACTAATGATGCGTAAGACTTAGGTTGTTGTGATTATATAGCCTCTGTCAGTGTCGATTAAAGCTGAATTTCAAGCTTATCCCCTTTTAAGTATAGGAGCTATATCATGGCCGTTCAAAAAAGTCGTAAAAGTCGTTCTCGTCGTGACATGCGCCGTTCACATCATCGTATGGAAATCGCTGAGATAAGCGTAGATGCTACCACTGGTGAAAAACATCGTCGTCATCACATGACTAAAGATGGTTTCTACCGTGGTCGCCAGTTGTTTAAAGTTAGTCAAGACGCTTAAACTGTTGGCTATTCAATAGCTGATTGTAAAAATAATGATAGTACTGGTGACTGTCATTATTTTTGCAACGCTGTTATTAGGTAATATGCTTTGAGCTGAAGAAAGCCAAGTTATTTCGCTATCATATATTATGTGGCTAGATAACTTGGCTTTTTGCTATTGGCTTTTATAGTAGGTATTTGAACAACCTTTTACCATGTTACCATGTGCCTTTAGAAAACATGAAAATGAACCGATATACTCTACCATTTTAATTTGAGTGGTATCTTTTACTATACGTGTTTCAGTAGCATCCGCTATGATAATAGTGTGCGTCAGTGTATAGTTTATCGATAATCCGTTTTTTTAGACAAATACTAAAGCAACGGCTTTATATCGCCTCTAATAATATAATAAACCCCAATTGTTTTTAGGGATATTTCCAATTAAATAAGGAATATTGGTTATGGCCTCTGTACCCGATATGGTAAAAAAGCCGCCGACACGTATTGCGGTAATTTTTCCTGGTCAAGGATCGCAAGTAGTCGGGATGACTAGTGAGCTTGCTGAAATCTATCCAGAGATTCTCGATACCTTTACTGAAGCTAGCACCGCGCTTGGTGAAGACTTATGGGCAATCTGTCAAAATGAAGAAAAACTCAATCAAACACAATATACTCAGCCTGCATTACTGACGGCCAGCATCGCCATTTGGCGTATCTTAAAACAAAAAATAACCACAGCGCCTTGTTATTTAGCGGGTCATTCTCTAGGTGAGTACAGTGCGCTTTGTGCGGCTGAAGTCATATCGCTTGCTGATGCGGTTAAATTGGTACATAAGCGCGGTCAGTTGATGCAAGAAGCCGTTGTAGGTGTCGATACTGCCATGGCAGCAGTGTTAGGGCTTGAGGATAATCGAGTAGAAAATTTGTGTGAGCAAGCGACTGAACATGTCGAAGGTGCCATTGTAGGTGCAGCCAACTTTAATAGTCCAGGACAAGTGGTGATATCGGGTAATGCTGCTGGTGTGAATGCAGTTATTGATAAAGTGCAAAACACTGGCAAAAAATCTATCCCGCTAAAGGTCAGCGTACCATCACATTGCGCGCTTATGGAGCCAGCCAGTAGTGCATTGGCTGAGATTCTGGCAGAAATAAAATTTGATCAAGCGACGATTCCTGTTATCCAAAATCGACATGCGCGTGTTGAGAGCAGTGCGGTAGGTATCAAGCAGGCACTAACAGAGCAATTAAGCCAACCAGTATTATGGTCAAAAACTATGCAAGAGCTGGCTGACAAGCAAATTAATATTTTAATCGAATGTGGCAGTGGTAATGTGTTGAGCAACTTGGCGAAGCGCCAAGCACAGCCAATTACGAGCTATCCTACTGACAAGCCCGCTCGTCTTGATAAATTAATGGAGGTGTTATCATGAGTCGTACGATTACTCTAGTGACAGGTGCTAGCCGTGGTATTGGTAAAGCCGTTGCCAAACGTTTCGCCAAAGAAGGACATTTTGTTATTGGTACAGCCACTACGGAAAAAGGTGCCGAGCTGATTGATGGTTATCTCCACGATAGTGGCGGTATTGGACGTGTTTTAGACGTGCGTGATACCGCACAAATTGATAAGCTGTTTGAAGAGATTGAGAGCGTCTACGGCGCAGTACAAGTCTTGGTCAATAATGCAGGTATCACCCAAGATGGTCTGCTGATGCGTATGAAAGATGACGACTGGGAAAATGTTATTGATACCAATTTGACGTCGGTATACCGCATGAGTAAACGTGCTGTGCGCGGTATGATGAAAGCACGTCGTGGTCGTATCATCAATATAACCTCTGTCGTTGCGCAAATGGGTAATGCAGGTCAGTCTAACTATGCGGCGACCAAAGCGGGCGTCGAAGGGTTCAGTCGTACGCTCGCGCGTGAAATTGGCTCACGACAAGTGACGATCAATTGCGTAGCTCCTGGTTTGATCGAAACGGATATGACGGACGAGCTTGATGAGCGCCTATTGAACTCTATGCTAGACGCTGTACCTATCAGCCGCCTTGGACAGCCAGAAGACATTGCCGCCGCCGTACATTTCTTAGCCAGCGATGAGGCAAGTTATATCACAGGCGCTGTTATCCCTGTCAATGGTGGTATGTATATGTAGGTGATAAATAAGTGTTACACAGTTATAATAAAAAACTCTGTGCACGAGTGTAAACTATAATAAAGGGTGTTATAATGACGGATACTTTTATGTCAAAGCCCTGTATTATAGCAGGGCTTTACTAGACATCTGTCAAAACGTATAACCAGCTATAAAACAAGTTACAAAGTACTCAGATAGCTGTGCTAATCTGAAGATATGATTTTATATACAATGCTGTAGAGCCTAATGATAGGCCTATGGTGACTTGCCAAAATAATAGATCAAAAAGGAGAAATCTACATGAGTAATGATACCGAGCTAAGAGTTAAAGCTGCAGTAGCTGAGCAATTGGGTATGAATGTTGAAGATATCAACAATGATGCATCATTTATGGAAGACTTAGGTGCAGATTCGTTAGACCTAGTCGAATTGGTCATGTCATTTGAAAGTGACTTTGGCATTACCATTCCTGATGAAGATTCAGCAGAATTAACGACTGTTCAAAAAGCGATTGATTATGTACAAGCGCAGCTATAATTAGCTAGTGGCTTAGCGAGTTATTTTAGCCGCCTATCTGTAGAGATAGGCGGCTTTTTTATGTTCTTAATTTACCATAGCAACAGGTAGTTATGTGACTAATCAATACGTTAACATAAGCTACGCCAAATCAACATTACTCAACATACTATTACTATCTACCTCACCTATCTTTGTCTATAATCATAATGGTAAGCAGTAACAAAGTGTAGTTATATATAAAGTGTGGTTATATATGAAAGTATATGCCATTAAAAAAATAATGATGAATAATAAATAACAATATTTAAAGGAGTATGTAAATGGGTATGTTCAGTTTTGCAAAAGATATCGGTGATAAAATTTTCAATCGTGATGACGCCAAACACGATGCCAAGTCAGAAACAAAAGCAGACGCTAATACGCCAGTACAGAGCAGCGAGCCTTCTGCGCAATCAGTTGCCAATATTTTACTTCGTCGTATTCAGCAGCAGAATCTTAATATCAGCGATTTGAAAATCAAGTATAACGGCTCAACAGATACTGCAGAAATCAGCGGTAAAGCTAAAACACAAGCAGACCGCGAAAAAGCGATTATCGCCATTGGTAATGTACAAAACGTGGCCAAGGTAATCGATAATATTGATATCGAAGAAGATGCGCCTGAGTCAACGATGTATACAGTGAAATCTGGTGATAGCTTGTCTAAGATCGCAAAAGAGGTTTATGGTTCAGCGGATGATTACATGAAAATCTTTGAAGCCAATAAGCCGATGCTATCTAGCCCTGATAAGATTTATCCTGGTCAAGTACTGCGTATTCCTAAGCCATAATATGGTTTTGAACTATCAGAGATATGTGTGAATACAATAGACAATGCCTCTTACTATAATAAGAGGCATTTTTTTGGCGTATATAAATATAAACTTAAGATTTAGAGGTCTTTTAACTTCTCATACTGTTCAGCTATGGCCCAATTGATATGTACATCGAGCATTTCGTTATGTACGCCCAACTTTGATTGTAACTGAGTAATGGTTTCTTCATTACCATTAGCATTTCCAAGACCAATCGCGATATTACGCAAAAAGTTCACATAGCCTGTGCGTCTGAGCGGGCTGCCTTCAGTTTTTTTCATAAATTCAGCTTCTTGCCATTGCCACAGCTCAAGCAAACTGCTGCTATCAAGGTTATGCCGTGGTGCGAAGTCCTCTACAGGTGTAAGATTGGCGTAGCGATTCCAAGGACAGATAAGTTGACAGTCGTCACAGCCAAAGATGCGATTACCAATTGCGCGGCGGTACTTTGTATCAATAATACCATCGTGCTCGATAGTAAGGTAGGAGATACAAGCTGAAGCATTGAGCTCATAGGGCGCGACAATCGCTTGAGTGGGACAGATATCAATACAGGCGCTACAACTGCCGCAATGCTCTTTGACGGGTTTGTCATCAGGTAACTCGAGGCTAATAAATAGCTCACCCAATACAAAAAATGAACCCGCTTGCTTGTTGATTAATAAGGTATGCTTTCCTGTCCAGCCAAGACCAGCAGCATCGGCAATGGGTCGCTCGAAAATAGGAGCAGAGTCGCTAAAAGGCCTAAAAATAAAATCTTGCTCTGAGCCTATATTGAGGTGTTGCCACTCAGGAAGCATGGCTTCTATCTTTAGTGCCAATTGCTTCAAACGACTGCGCATCGTTTTATGATAGTCGCGTCCTCTGGCATAACGAGCAATGATACCTTGATTGGGGTAGTCATTGTCAGTGATCGTACGTGGGGTTGGTGCTTGAGTCAGGTAATCCATACGGACACTGATGATGGTTTTTGCCCCTTCTACCAGTTGGTCAGGATTTGCCCGCAGTTCATGGTTGTTATGCATAAACTGCAGTTGTCCCTCATAGCCTTTTTCGAGCCATTGTTGCAATTGTACAATCTGCTTAGCAAATAAAGGATGATGCACCGATAAAAAACCACAGTCGGCAAACCCTAAAGCCTGTGCTTGGTCTTTAATCCATTGTTTGACATCCGCTGTGGTGGTAAATGTTGGGCTATTATTCACCTTAATCTTTTTTTCGGACGCAGGCTTAGGTTCAGAAGAGATTTTCTTAGCTGATTTCTGCTGGGTTGAAGAGATAGGCTTTACTTTAGGAAGATTATTCATGTGTGACAGTAGGCGATAAAGTGAATACCGATATAATAAGCCAGTGAGCTGAGAGCGCAAGTATAAAAGCAAATAATTTCACATTCATATTGATACATACGTTGATGTAAGCGTTTGCTAAGCTGATGCTAAATGATAGTAATCATATCTCAATAAAATAAAAAATCAGCAAAAAATACTCAAGGATTAGCTATGAAAAATCAGATCAATTTATCACCTATAAAAAGTACAAAACCTATCCCGTTATATAGCAGTGAACAACTCTATGCGATGGAGCAAGCATGGTTTGTAGAGGGGCATGATAGTTTTGGGTTGATGAAACAAGCAGCCTGGCAAATGGCGCAACACATAGAACAATTATATGAACAAAAGCAATTAAATATATATTTAGCAGCCACTACTTATGTGCCTCGTCGTCATATGCGCCAGCATCGAGTGAGTATTTGGGTTGGAAAGGGTAATAATGGTGGCGACGGTTGGCTCATTGCTTATTATTTACAGCAAATGGGTTGGCAGGTACAAGTGGTAACAGTGGGTTTTGAGAGTGATGATTTTGATACCAATGACACAACAGCATTTTCCGACGCACAAAAAGCCTTAAAAGAGGCGCTATTGGCTAATTGCCCTTATCAACACTTTGAAAATAGTGCTTGTGAGCTAGAAGAAGGAGTAGATGGTAATCTGCAAGCCGATGTCTATATTGATGCGTTGTTTGGTATTGGACTGGATCGTGCGCCTACAGGTATTTATAAAACAGCCATTAGCACTTTTAATGAATTATCTAAACGAAATAACACCTTGGTCATTGCGGTTGATATTCCAAGTGGTTTGGTGGCTTCGACTGGCGAGGTGTTTGACCATGTGGCTATACAGGCTGATATAACGCTATGTTTAATTGCACGGAAATTCGGTTTGCATACCAAAGATGGTATGGATTGTAGCGGCAAGGTAATTGATATACCGCTGATACCTTACCCAATAAATGACAAAAATTTCATGCCAGTAGCAACACTAATTACTACTGCATATGGTCTAAGTCCTCGCCGTCAAAATAGCTACAAAGGTAGCTATGGTCATGTACTGATTATTGGCGGTAATCGTATCGATGGCTCACAAGGTATGGGCGGCGCTGCGATACTGTCTGCTTCGAGCTCGATGGCGGCAGGAGCGGGTAAAATTACAGTTGCTTGCCATGAGGCTTTTCATAGCGCCCTATTAACTTCGCTACCAGATGCAATGACGATCAATTTGCATGATGTGGATGGAGTGCAGGAGTTAATTAAGTCAGCCACTGTGATTGCGATTGGTATGGGGCTTGGTCGTGATGAAAAAGCAAAAGTGTTATTTATAAAGTATCTACAAACTGCGATGACCGCTAAAAAAGCAATAGTGATTGATGCTGATGGACTTTATCATTTGGCATCATTGCAACTAGAGCATCATGAATTGGTCAGTCAGCTGCGAGAATATAGCGTTACTCATCAAGTTTGTTTGACACCGCACAGTGGTGAAACTGCTAGATTACTGAATAAGAGAATCAGTGAGGTGGAAAGCGATAGACTACAAGCGATAAAACAGTGCGCTACAACTTATGGTGGTGAATGGGTGTTAAAAGGCGCAGGTTCTTTGATATTAGAGCAGGGCTTAGATGAGCACCACGTTTATGTTTGTGCTGTCGGTAATGCTGGGATGGCGACGGCTGGCATGGGTGATGTGTTATCTGGTGTCATTGCTGGTCTGCTAGCACAACAAGATTTATCGTCAGGAATGCAAAGCTTGCATCAAGCGGTTGTTATACATGGATTAGCAGGGGATACGCTGGTCAATCAAAGTAATAATACGTTATTGGTTGGACAACGAGGACTACAAGCTCAGGATATGCCAGCAGCCATTCGTCATGTGATGCAGCTATTGATTAACGTCTATAATTAGCATTAAGCCTAGGTAGTTGAGCTGCCACAATACTGATCAATTGCCTGCTGTACGCGTTCACGTTTGAGCTCAATTTCACGACCGTCTAAATACTGACGCTTGCCATTTGCATCCATCTCATAAATACGTCCGCCGACATTCAAGTTGGTCAAATTATTGCGGAGTGACTGGCAACGCTGTGCATTGGCTTGTGCTTCTTGTTCTTTAATCCGTGCTTCAAGCGCTGCAACTCTTTGTTCTTCTACGCTTTGAGTACTAGTACTTTGATTGGCATCTGTTTTGCCAGCCAATTGTCCTGCATTGCTTTGTCTGCCGTCACTACGAAATTCAATCAGCTCAATGTTTTTACCATTTTGCGGCGCATGTTGGCTGTATTTGACTTCACCATGTGCACCAACAGATTTGTAAACTTGAATAGCATGACTGGCATTCATCGACAGCATTAGCACATACGCAGTACTCACAAGCAGTTTGGTAGCAGTATTGATTTTAGACGTATATGCCATAGTAGCAATCCTCTCAAGGGGTAAAAAACAGATGTGTATATATGTGTCAATATAACATTTAAGTGTTGGAATGGTACTAAAAATGTACCAGCTCTCGATTCTAACAAATAATCCTTATGAATGTATATTATTTAATAACTAATAGTTAGGGATGGGCTTTAGAAGTTTTTCTTGACAATAGCTCACAAACCATCGAATATAATAGCAGTTGATTGGTCAGTGAGCGGCTTTTATGATATTGCCGTGGCACTTGAAAATGAGGACGATAGGTTACTTATCAGTGGCTTACGCAGTTTTCGTTTCTTTGTGACAATGATATTGCAAAGATAGTAATCATAACGATTGTTATCGATGACTTTATGTATTGTCTCCGGACTTATCTGTCTACAATGACTAAGATAAACTTATTATTTGAAATGCGCTAAGCATGACTCTAGCGGTTGTATTAAACATGGAAAAATATTCAGCAATTCAATCTTTTTAATAAGCCTATCGTAAAATCTAACCATTTTACAAATTAGTATTGGCTGTGAGAGTGATTTAAATTGTGAATATCAATGCCCCTGTATAAATCAATCTGTTGTAAATGCTATCTGCTATTTATCAATAATAAGCTTCTTTTATAGATGCACACGCATCTTGTCACTGTACATTGATAGACTCCTGCCATAAAACTGACCCTACATATATTGCTGTGTTTGAGTAGCCTGCTGTCTTATAAAACAGCGTTACTTAGAGATAGTGGGCACACATTCTTGATATGGATAAGGATTTGCAGCCATTTCTATAAGACGAACCATCTTGTGTAAATAGCATGGTTTTCTCTTATAAATGAACGCCAATTCTTGACAAAAAAAAGGTGATGACAGTGACGCAAACCACGCAAAGTCCGAATATGACGGGACATACCCAAACGGGGAATGCCGCCAAAAATTTTGAAGAAAAGCAACAACGCCTCGCTGAGGTTAGTGAGCAACCTATAATGCTATCTGGTGCTGAGATGTTGGTGCAATCACTGACTGATGAGGGCGTCAAATATATTTTTGGCTATCCAGGTGGTGCGGTTCTTCATATCTATGATGCTTTGTTTCAACAAGAAAATATCGAGCATATTTTAGTACGTCATGAGCAAGCAGCCGGTCACATGGCAGATGCTTATTCGCGAGTCACAGGGCAGACAGGTGTAGTCTTAGCGACGTCAGGTCCGGGTGCTACTAATACCGTAACGGCTATTGCAACAGCGTTTATGGATTCTGTGCCGATGGTGATTATCGCAGGTCAGGTACCTAGCAGCCTAATTGGAGAAGATGCCTTCCAAGAAACAGATATGGTCGGTGTATCACGTCCTATCGTGAAGCATAGCTTTCAAGTGCGCCACGCTAGCGAAATCCCAATGATTGTCAAAAAAGCCTTTTATATTGCTCAGTCTGGACGCCCAGGTCCTGTAGTGATTGATGTACCAAAAGATATGACCGCGCCAAGTGAAAAGTTTGCTTATGCTTATCCAGAAGAAGTGTTTATACGTTCGTATCAGCCGTCATTAAAAGGCCATAGTGGTCAGATTAAAAAAGCGGTTGAAACACTGCTTGCTGCAAAGCGTCCGATTATTTACTCTGGTGGCGGTGTTGTTTTAGGCAATGCGCATAAAGAGCTTACTAATCTTGCGCACCGTTTAAATTTACCAGTAACCAATACCTTAATGGGCTTGGGTGCGTTCCCTGGTTCTGATAGTCAGTTCTTGGGTATGCTCGGTATGCATGGCACTTATGAAGCGAATATGACCATGCATCATGCCGACGTCATCTTGGCAGTTGGTGCACGTTTTGATGACCGTGTCACTAATAATGTCAAAAAATTCTGTCCGAATGCGACGATTATTCATATTGATATTGATCCTACCTCTATTTCAAAAACGATTAATGCGCATATTCCGATCGTGGGCGATGTCAAATCTGTCCTGACCGATATCATAGAAATTGTTGGTGATGATAAAGAGCTAGACCAACCAGCATTGTTAGATTGGTGGTCACAGATTAATGAGTGGCGTAAGCGTCATGGCCTGCGTTATGACACCAGCACTGATAACGGCATTAAGCCTCAAGCGGTCGTACAAGCCTTAGATAAAGTGACGAATAGTAACGCTATTATCACGAGTGATGTCGGTCAGCATCAGATGTTTGCAGCGCTTTATTATACCTATAATGAGCCGCGCCAATGGCTAAACTCAGGTGGTTTAGGGACGATGGGTGTTGGCTTGCCGTATGCGATGGCAGCCAAACTTGCTAACCCTGAGCGTGACGTGGTTTGTATCACGGGTGAAGGCTCTATTCAGATGAATATTCAAGAGCTCTCAACCTGCTTACAATATAATTTGCCAGTTAAAATTTTAAATCTAAATAATGCCCAATTAGGCATGGTGAAGCAGTGGCAAGATATGCTGTATGAAGGTCGTCATGCCCATTCTTATATGAATTCACTACCAGACTTTGTCAAACTCGCTGAAAGCTATGGTCACGTCGGTATCAAGATTACTGATCCTGCGACCATGGAAGCGCAATTGGCGGAAGCCATGGCAATAACAGATAGATTGGTATTTATTGACGTTTATGTCGATCGTAACGAGCATGTATATCCAATGCAAATCGCTGGGCAAGCGATGCGTGATATGTGGTTAACAAAAGGGGAGCGTACCTAATGCAACAACAACATCTGATTTCGGTATTGATGGAAAACGAAGCGGGTTCGTTGTCGCGAGTGGTCGGTTTGTTCTCTCAACGTGGCTACAACATCGAAACTTTGAACGTTGCGCCAACAGACGATTCGAGCATATCTCGCTTAACATTAACCACTATTACGTCACCTGAAAAAATAGAACAAATCACCAAGCAATTGCATAAATTGATTGAAGTGGTTAAAGTGCTTAATCTATCAGATACTATACACGTCGAACGTGAGTTGATGCTCATAAAAGTACGGGCAACGGGCGGCGTACGTGAAGAGATTAAACGCAGTGCCGATATTTTCCGCGCACAAATCGTTGATGTAAACGCCAATCTATATACCATTCAAATCGTTGGTGACAAAGCCAAACTTGACGGCTTTATTGATGTGATTGGTCGTGAACGTATCATGGAAGTGGTGCGTTCGGGTGTGATTGGTATTGCACGCGGCGAAAAAACGCTCAGTTTATAGTGGGTGCTTACTATACCTATTGTAGGTCAAATTATTTATTCAAACATTAACATAGCGCTTATCTCACCCATCACTTCGATAAGGTGATTATAATTTAAGTGTTTATTTAACCATGGCAAGCCATGATTTAGGAAAAGGACTCTGTTTATGAACGTTTATTATGATAAAGATTGTGATCTATCAATCATCCAAGGCAAAAAAGTTGCCATCATTGGTTATGGTTCACAAGGCCATGCACACGCGCTTAACCTACAAGATTCAGACGTTGATGTGACCGTTGGTCTACGTGCTAACTCTGGCTCATGGAAAAAAGCGGAAAACGCAGGTCTGAAAGTAGCTGAAGTAGAAGAAGCGGTAAAAGCCGCTGATGTCATCATGATTTTGACGCCTGATGAGTTTCAAAAAGAGTTATATAATGATGTAATCGAACCAAACATCAAAGAAGGTGCAACCCTAGCGTTTGCTCATGGTTTTGCGATTCATTATAACCAAGTCGTACCACGTGGTGATCTTGATGTCATTATGGTTGCACCAAAAGCACCAGGTCATACGGTACGTTCAGAGTTTGCAAAAGGTGGTGGTATTCCTGATCTTATCGCTATCTACCAAGATGCCTCAGGTCAAGCCAAACAATTAGCCTTGTCTTATGCTGCTGGCGTTGGTGGTGGTCGTTCAGGTATTATCGAAACCACGTTCAAAGATGAAACTGAAACTGACCTATTTGGTGAGCAAGCGGTACTTTGCGGCGGTGCAGTAGAGCTAGTGAAAATGGGCTTTGAAACCCTAACTGAAGCTGGCTATGCCCCAGAAATGGCTTACTTTGAGTGCTTACATGAGTTAAAGCTTATTGTAGACCTCATGTATGAAGGCGGTATCGCTGATATGAACTACTCAATCAGTAACAACGCTGAATATGGCGAATACGTAACTGGTCCTGAAGTCATCAATGAGCAATCACGTGAAGCCATGCGTAATGCCCTAAAACGCATTCAGTCTGGTGAGTACGCGAAGATGTTTATCTCTGAAGGCGCAACCAACTATCCATCAATGACGGCTCGTCGTCGTAACAATGCAGAGCATCAAATCGAAATCACTGGCGCTAAGCTACGTGGCATGATGCCTTGGATCGGTGGTAACAAAATCATCGATAAAGAAAAAAACTAATTCAGTATTAGGCTATTAAGAGATTAATCGCTGATATAAAACTAAGAGCCCATGCTATTAATTAATAGTGTGGGCTTTTTTAGTTTGCACTACTTTAGTGAAAGTTTAACCATAATCGCTTTGGTGTTGGTTGAAAACGACCAATCGATGCCTCATATATCTAGCCTTCATTGATTTTTTTGAATATTCTTAGTGCAACCAATTGCTGGTTAATTATCAAGACGATTGAGTTGCGCGTTCTTACTTTTTTATAGATTATAGGTTGTGTGTTGTGCAAATATCTTATCCAGACTGGCTAACGCCGCAATTCGTATATATTACTCTTAGCGCTGTGGTAGCTGTTTTAATATGGATAGAAGGGGAGATGCTCAAAAAAACCGATGGCAAATTGCCGAAGTCTAAGTTTTTTCAAATCAGCTCACTCTTGGATACTTTGTGGTTCTTTATTTCCGTTGTTATGTTATATGTGATTGACTTGACGCCACTAGCCATTACGGTACCTGCGGCTTATGGCATCTATACTACCTTTGGATGGATATACGGGACGCGTTTACTAAAGCGTAAAGGTATTCCTGACTCTCCTAAAGACTTGGTGATACCTGCTAAATACATCGCCTATAGTCAGTCATTTTCGCTGATATTTTTTGCGCTTTGTTTGTTAGTATTAAGTTCACCGTGGTTACCGATATCTCAATGAAGTATATGCTGACTTATCACCTATTTATTATTTGAGATAATGCTGTCATCAACTTAAATGACACCTTTACGTTAGAATGGTAGATAGCAAATGATATAAAACCTCTTTTTTATCAACGTATTAGATGGTATTTTATTGGCTATCGTGACTTTTCAAAACGGATTATCGTTATTTACAAAAATCATCAATTTAACCTGTTGCGATTATAAAAAGCTGCTATAATCAGCCTGTACTCAAAAGATTTTAGGTCGTAATTTTAAGCTATCTAACGATATTTTGATCGTATTGACTGTTGCATTTAGCAGAAAATAGTTTGGGTATATATCAATTAATCGGTGACGACACACGTCTCGCCAACAGTTAAAGAGTTAGGAAAATTTATGTCAGATAAAGTTGAAGGCACTGTAAAGTGGTTTAATGAAGCTAAAGGTTTTGGTTTTATCGCTCAAGACAATGGCGGACAAGACGTATTCGCTCACTACAGCGCTATCCAAGGTGGTGGTTTCAAAACTCTAGCCGAAGGCCAAAAAGTGTCTTTCATCTTAGGTGATGGCAAAAAAGGCCCACAAGCCGAGCAAATCGAAGCTATCTAATCTCATTTGACATCTGGTAAGCTGATTAGTCAGTAAGCTTGATGACAGTAAGATTATCAATATGCATTGATGCCTTTGTTTGTTAAAACAATAAAAATACTGTTTCAACTCTAAAAAAAAGCAACCTCTTATCAGGTTGCTTTTTTTATGCCATTTTTCTCGCTATAAACGTAAAATCATCAAAAGCATACTGATATTAGCTGTCAGTCATCAGCACTGACTCAAAAAAGATCTAACAAAATAAGGTTGTTTTATGAAGTGGGAGGCATGGTTTTCAATCGATTGGCAGCAAGTGCTGGGTATTTCTCTATCTGCAATCGGTTTTTATTTAGGGTTAATGTTGTTTACAAGATTGATGGGGTTGCGGAGTTTCTCCAAGCTCTCAAGCCATGATTTTGCGATGACTGTCGGTATTGGCAGTATACTCGCTTCAACGGTGCTATCAGACACACCGTCATTAATGCAAGGGCTGTTTGCTGTCGCAGTATTGTTTGTGATTCAAGGGGTCATCTCATTTATCAGGCGTAAATTCAAACCGTTAAAATCTCTGATAGACAATCGAGCCATTATATTAATGGCCCATGGCGAGTATTTTAGCGGAAATTTAAAAGAGGCCAATCTCAGTACCAGTGATGTTCAACAGGTTTTGCGCAAGAATGGGATCAAGTCTAAAACGGAAGTATTTGCTGTCATTATGGAAACCACAGGGGATATGAGTGTCATCAAAAATAATGCGGTTACGCCTGACTGGTCATTATTCGATGATATACGCGACAGTGAGTTGCTGATTGGTTCTAGTAAAAACAGCAAATCGTAGATTTTGAGTTTTTGATTGTTGTTCTCGATTGATGCCAGCGAGATAGATCACAACAATCCATTAAGTAACTATCGTGTTGACAGTGCTAAAAATAGGTGAAATATTGAGAATGTAGGTTAAAGAAGACTGTAAAATTGTGTACTTATAAACTATTTATTATAGAATGGTGACAAATTTATGACGCATTATTCACGGCGTTGTCTTGACCTTATGCCTGTGGTCACGCAAGATACAGGGGTCTGATAATAATGGTTGGCTTAGCTTTAGCAGATTTTATCAATGAGTAGTGTGATACTAATACCATTTTCGGTATTGTTTCTTCTTGCTTAATTAACTACTATCTGTTGACGCAGTAATAACCCTAAGTAGTATTTTGAACGACAGTTTAAAAAAATGAACCTTTGGTTCTTAACTGACAATTTTTAATTCATAACATTAATAAATGAGGAACGTATGAAAGCATTAGTAGCGGTCAAGCGTGTCATTGATTACAACGTAAAAGTTCGTGTAAAAGCTGACAACTCTGGCGTTGATTTATCAAACACTAAGATGTCAATCAATCCTTTTGATGAGATTGCAGTAGAAGAAGCGGTTCGTCTAAAAGAAGCGGGTGTGATTGATGAAATCATTGTTGCTTCAATCGGTCCAAAAGAATCACAAGAGCAAATTCGTGCAGCGTTAGCATTGGGCGCTGATCGTGGTGTTTTAGTGTTGACTGACGACAAGCCGTATCCATTACAAATTGCTAAGATCCTCAAAAATATCGCCGAGAGTGAAGGCACTGATATTATACTATTGGGTAAGCAAGCCATTGATGATGATAACAACCAGACTGGTCAGATGCTAGCGGCATTGATGGGTATCGGTCAGGGTACGTTTGCATCAGAAGTGAAGGTTGAAGGCGATAAAGTAAACGTGACTCGTGAAATCGACGGTGGTTTACAGACGTTAGCACTTGAGCTACCAGCGGTTATTACCACTGATTTACGTTTGAATGAGCCTCGTTATGCTAAATTGCCTAACATCATGAAAGCGAAGAAAAAGCCACTTGACGAAAAAACGCCTGCTGATTTTGGTGTTGATATGGCCTCTAAGCAAGAGATCATTAAAGTTGTGCCACCTGCTGAACGTAAAGCTGGCATCAAAGTGGGTTCAGTGGATGAGTTGGTCGATAAGCTAAGAAACGAAGCAAAAGTCATTTAATGTTTCAATGATTGGATACTTCGCTACGGCATATCCTGTACAAGGCTATAGATTTAACTGATTTATTTTATATTAAATAATAGTTGCTCAAACAGCTTTGTACACAAACAACCGCATGAATAGATGATACGAATAAAAAAGGATTAAAATCATGGCAATTTTGGTATATGCAGAACATGACAATGCCAGTCTAAAAAAGGCAACTTTGAATACCATCGCTGCTGCTAAGCAAATGGGTGATGATATCCATGTGTTGGTTGCAGGTAGTGGTGCTCAAGCTGTCGCTGACCAAGCAGCTAAAGCAGAAGGCGTGACTAAGGTATTATTAGCAGACAACGCTGCCTATGAGCATCAATTGGCGGGTAACGTCGCACTATTGGTTGCTGATATCGCTGGTGATTACAGTCATATTCTTGCACCAGCAACCACTACTGGTAAGAACTTTATGCCACGCGTTGCCGCTTTACTTGACGTAAGCATGCTATCAGAAATATCTGCCGTCGTAGATGCGCAAACGTTTGAGCGTCCTATCTATGCTGGTAACGCAACAGCAACTGTTAAGACCACAGAAGATAAAGTTGTCATGACAGTACGTACCACGGCTTTTGACCCAGTAGCAAGCGAAGGTGGATCAGCTACTGTTGAGACAATCGACAACGTGCAAGAAACTGGCAAAGCAAGCTTCGTTAATGAAGAGATGGCGAAATCTGACCGTCCTGAATTGACTTCAGCAGGCATTGTGGTTTCTGGTGGTCGTGCCTTAGCAAATGGCGAAAACTTCACCAAATATATCGAGCCATTGGCTGATAAACTTGGCGCTGCTGTTGGCGCATCACGTGCCGCTGTTGACGCAGGTTACGTACCAAACGATATGCAGGTCGGTCAAACGGGTAAAATCGTTGCACCAGACTTATATATCGCAGCGGGCATTTCAGGCGCGATTCAGCATTTAGCAGGTATGAAAGATTCTAAAGTTATTGTTGCTATCAACAATGACCCAGAAGCGCCTATCGCTAGCGTTGCTGATTACTTCTTAGAAGCGGATTTATTTACAGCATTGCCTGAGCTTACTAGCAAGGTTTAATCGTTATTTAGTGATTAGTTAAGTATAAAAACCCGCTATTATTTATAGCGGGTTTTTCGTGTTTGAGAGGTATGTTTTTGATTCAGTCAAACAACATTAGTTATAATTTCTTTGACGTAGTGTTTCATACAAGCATAATGAGCCTGCAATGGCGACATTCAGACTTTCTTGACCATTAGGCTGTGGTAGAGCGATAGGGGTAGCACACTGCATCAGCTCATCACAAACGCCTTGTCCTTCATGTCCCATAATCCAAGCCACAGGCGCAGATAAATCGTGATCGTAAATGATAGTATCTGTGTGTGAGCTGGTCGCAAATAGCGGTGTTTGTACATGGTCTAAAATATCTTGCGCACTTAGACCTTCATAAATAGTCAGAGCAAACTGAGCGCCCATGCCTGCTCGTAATGTCTTAGGGGACCACGCTTGTGCCGTAGCGCTGGTACAGAGTATGTTCTTGATGCCAACCGCTGCTGCGGTGCGTAATAGGGTGCCCACATTGCCGCTGTCTTGCACATCATTTAAAATCAAGCAGTCATCATTAATCATCGATAAACGAGGCGTTGGTACCTTAATGATTGCCATGATATCGATACCAGTACCTAAGCTACGAATGCTCTCATACAGCGAATTTGATAACGTTAAAATAGGCGTATAAGTAGGCAAGCGCGTCAAAATTTGCTGAACCTCAGGATGGTGGTGCGCAGACTCTGCGAGTAGGATTTGGACAAACGGGTAGTCGCTACGCAGCGCAGCATCGATGAGATGCACGCCCTCAATCACCGTTTGACCTTGCTTCTTCCGCTGCCGTGCTTGTGTTAACAAGGATTTGACAAGTTTAACGGTCGTATTTTTATCTGAGGTAATAAGCTCGGTGGGATTTGCTACCATAGTGGATCGCTTAGAAAAAATATAGAAAAATTAAACAATCAGTATAAAGCCTATACATGCTGTAGTTTTATACTGACTGTTATCAAAGTAACGTTAAAGGGCTTATTTATCAGCGTAATTTACATGCAGATTTTTAACATAATCGACTTCATTTTTGCTGCCTAGTACCACTGGGACGCGTTGGTGAATGCCATTCGGTTCTATGTCTAAAATGCGATTGACTGCATCAGTAGCAGCGCCACCCGCACGCTCAATCAATAAGCTCATTGGATTGGCTTCATACATCAAGCGTAATTTGCCCGCTTTATTGGCATATTTGGTATCGAACGGATAAGTGAAGAGACCACCGCGACATAAAATACGATGCACATCACCGACCATGGCAGCCACCCAGCGCGTATTAAAATCGCGACCACGAACACCCGTTTCGCCGGCAATTAACTCATCGATATACTGCTGCATGGGTGCGCGCCAGTAGCGGTAGTTTGAAGCATTGATGGCGTATTCGCTGGTATCGGCATCGATTTGCACGTTTTCTTCTATTAATACATAATCGTTAGTGTCAGGGTCTAGGCTAAACATCACGACATGATCGGCGATAGTTAGCGCTAGTAAGGTAGAGGTGCCATATAATAAATAACCGGCGGCTAACTGTTGATTACCCGCTTGCAAGAAGTCGCTATTTTCACTGACTTGACCTTGG
Source organism: Psychrobacter sp. Ps7 (assembly GCF_022129225.1). Taxonomy (NCBI): domain Bacteria; kingdom Pseudomonadati; phylum Pseudomonadota; class Gammaproteobacteria; order Moraxellales; family Moraxellaceae; genus Psychrobacter; species Psychrobacter sp. Ps7. The sequence continues at coordinate 44,673 of NZ_JADQAH010000013.1, forward strand.
CGCTGGTACGGTAGAATAGAAAAGATAGTGCCAACGGCCATATTAATATCGATGTTTGATGAACCATCAAGCGGATCGAACAATACCAACAAACTGCCATCTACATTGGCAGGGGTAGCGTCGTCAAGCTCTTCTGAGGCAACGCCTGCACAATGGGTATTTTTCGCTAATGCATCTAACAATAAGTCATTGGCCAGTACGTCCAGTTTCTTTTGGTCTTCACCTTGGACGTTTTGGTTGCCAGCTTCGCCTAGAATGTCTGCTAGTGCCCCTTTTCTCAATAATTGTGAGATGGTTTTACCCACGTCAGTGACAGTCGTAATAACGTCACTCAGTGCAGGATTGGGTGAATAATCATTGAGATAGTCTGTAAGGGTTGTCATAAGGCTTCCTAATAAATACTGTTAAAATAAAGGCTACTGAAACTAAGGATTAAATAAGGGGTGGAAAAATCGGTTGGGTCGCATGTTACAGACCTAAATCTGGCAAATTTTTAAATACCTCGCACGGCATCTTTGTCCTGACCACAAAATCAGCTACACTATCACTATTATTATTTATTTATCGTTTGGCTAAGCGGATTTTTAATGATGGTTTTGACAGGTCTATGGCTACTGCCCAAGAGGATGACGATGGCTGTTTTTTACAGCGCTATGTCTCTCACTGCCACTGGGGTAAATTGTAGCAAATAAGTGCCAAAATGTCCTTGTCTCTGTGCTTATCGTCGACTATAAATCGCCAAAAAACGCATAAATAATGATTATTAAATCATATAAACCAACAATAAAGACCTGCCATTATGCCAAATTCTATCGATAGCCGCTCAACTCAGACAGTCTCGCCAACGGATTATGCCAAATTCGACCCTGACACCATTCATGAGAAACTTGATGCGTCGTTAAGTCGTCCGCAGCTTAATAGTGATGGCAGTATTCGTCATTTTTTGGGAGTAGAAGGTCTTAATAAAGCGCAGTTGCAGGCGATTATTGCCAAAGCAGAGACGTTTTTTGATGATAATGGACAGCTCATTAACCGTCCTGAACTCGAAGGCTATACGGTAATGAATTTGTTTTTTGAGCCGTCAACGCGTACCCGTACGACCTTTGAAGTAGCCGAAAAGCGTCTCGGTGCTAATGTGCTCAATATCGATATCGAGCGCTCTAGTACCAAAAAAGGTGAAAGCTTGCGCGATACGCTGTGGAATCTACAAGCGATGACGGCAGATATCTTTGTGGTACGGCATTCAGCGTCGGGCGCTGCCCATTTTATGGCAACCGAAGTAACACCAGATATTGCTATTATTAATGGCGGTGATGGCTGGCATGCGCATCCAACACAAGGGATGCTCGACATGCTCACTATTCATCGTGAAGCGCCGCGTCCATTTGAGGAGTTGTCAGTGGCTATCGTTGGCGATATCAAGCATTCGCGAGTGGCGCGCTCAGATATCAGTGCGCTACAGACCTTAGGGGTCAAAGACATCCGCGTCTGTGCGCCGCGTACCTTATTACCGAAAGGCATTGAGCGTTTTGGGGTACAAGTCTATGAAGATATGAATGACTGTGTCACGGACTGTGATGTCATTATGGGATTAAGAATACAAAACGAACGTATCGGCTCGCCACTATTGGCATCATCGAGTGAATATTATAAACACTACGGCATTACACCAGAGCGTATGGCGTTGGCTAAGCCGGATGCGTTGGTCATGCATCCAGGGCCGATGAACCGCGGTGTTGAGATTGCATCAAGCGTTGCTGATGGCGACCAGTCAGTGATTTTAAAACAGGTGAATAACGGCATCGCTATTCGTATGGCAGTACTGTCGTTAGCTATGGAAGGTCAGCGCGCTCACCAAGCCGCGAGTAAATAATCCTCTGCCTCGCTGTTTTATATTTATTTATCCCATTTTATTGATACGGTAATAACGCTCATGACAACTATGTTAAATACGGATGCACCGATAATTAACCATCTTCCTCAATCATTTAAAGACTCACTATCAAGTGCTACAGCAGATAAGTTGGCTTCACTTGAAACTGGCCGTGAAATGTGGCTACTGCCGCCTTTGGTTGATCTGTGCGCCCGCTTGCGTGAACCGGGTCAACAACAACATGGCACTTTGGAGTCAGAAGGGCGCGCTGCTCGTGGCAATGGTTTTTTGCATGTGGTCATTCCTCCTGATACCAATCCTATCTTAGAGAACGGTTCATTATTAAAAGGCTTACGTGAGCGCGCGCTTGGTGATGGCGGCATATATTTGCATATTTTAGGTGCGTTGACTGCTGGTTTAGAAGGCGAGCGTCCATCAAATATCGCTGGGCTTAAAAAAGGCGGTTGTATAGCCGTTTCTAATGCGCGCCGCCCTTTTCGCAATGATTTAGTATTACTGCGTACACTGGAATACGCCGCGACTTTTAATATGAAAGTATTCTTTTATCCTGATGAACCAAGTCTATCTGGTGATGGCGTGGCGCATGAAGGTTATATCGCGTCATATCATGGCTTGCAAGGGATTCCTTGGATCGCTGAAACGGTTGCCTTGTCAACGCAGTTGCTAATGGTTGAAGAAACGGGCATCGCCGCTCACTTTAGTCAATTATCCTGTAAATCTTCAATCGAATTGATGCGCTGGGCAAAAGATAAAGGTCTGCCCGTGACTTGTGATGTGGCGATGCATCAGTTGTATTTGACCGATGATAATTTAGAGGGTTTTAACGCCCAAGCCTATGTATTACCACCCTTGCGTAGTAATACCGATCAGCAAGCCATCCGCCGTGGTCTAAAAGATGGCACCATTGATGCGATATGTAGCCATCATGAACCCTTGAACAGTACCGCCAAAAAAGCCCCATTTGCTGAGAGTACACCAGGCATCTCAAATTTTGATACCTTTATGGCGCTGGCTTGTCAGCTAGTCAATGATGGGGTGTTAACCTTAGAGCAACTTGTCGATAAAATCTGTCTCAATCCGGCGAAAATCGCTGGTATTAGTGAGCAATATGAAAAAATCGGCGGCGCAGTACTGGTGGATCCTAAGTTAGAGTGGCAAGTGACCGCACAATCCATGCTGTCCAATGGTAAAAACACGCCATTCTTTAATCAGCAGTTGCAAGGCCGCGTTGTGGAGACTTTCTTTGGCTAATTTGCCTAGGCAGGATGATAGTCTGCAACCATCCTCGAAGGATAACGATCATCACTTGCACAACCAAACCATTAAGTCGCACAGTACTGCCAGTGAGTCTATCAAAGCGGTGGCAATCTATGAGGTGGTTAAAGGGATCGGTGCACTATTAGGGGCAGGGGCTTTATGGTCATGGCATACTGACCTTGAGCATTGGCTGACGACAGCGACTGCTTCTTGGCAACAGACTTTTGGACAGCTACTGGCACCGCAAGTTGACAGTGCAGTACGGATTGCCCAGCAGGCAAGTAAAAACTGGCCATTATTCTTGTTATTAATCTTTGCTTACGCCAGTCTACGTTTTCTTGAGGCTTATGGCTTATGGCAGGATAAAACATGGGCGTATTGGTTTGGTGTGCTGGGTTATGGGGTGTTTATTCCTATTGAGCTTTACTATCTAATCGTTAGCCCATTTGATTGGTTTAAACTTGGAATATTAGTCTCAAATCTTCTTATTGTGGTCGTGGTCTATCGTAATATGAAGCGTAAAGGATTGATATAAAAAAGGCGTATATAGCGGCTATCAAAAAAACTGAATGTGTATGAAAAAACCAGCATAAGATAGTATCTTATGCTGGCTTTTCTTTTGCTAAAACGATGGGCTTAAAACTGGTTATAAATTATGGCTTTGCTGTACTTTTATCAGTACGAATGCTTTTGGCGACTTTGCCAATACTCAAACCTTGCACCAAGATAGAGAATATCACCACTGCATAAGTGAGCGCCAACAAGATATCGCGTTCGGTTCCCAGCGGTAGCTGCAACACTAAAGCAACCGAAATACCCCCACGTAATCCGCCCCATGTCAGCACTTTCCATGCACCAGTCGGTAAATCGAGCTGACGATGGAAGGTTTTGGTCGTCATACCTACAACGATAAAACGTGCAACTAGGGCAATGACAATCGTCAGGCCAGCGGCGATAAATAAATTACCCGAATAAGCAATCATCACTACTTCTAAACCGATGAGTACGAATAAAATAGCGTTGAGAATTTCATCGATTAATTCCCAAAATAGATCAATATAATGCCGCGTTTTATCGCTCATCGCCAATGCTCGTCCGCGATTACCAACCATCAACCCCATCATCACCATGGCGAGTGGTCCTGATAAATGCCAATGGCTGGCGAGTGCATAACCACCTATCACACCAGCAAGCGTTAATAACACTTCTTCTTGATAGCTATCGATACTTTTCAGCATGTAATACAAAATCGCCCCAAGTACTAAGCCAAAAATAATGCCGCCACCGGCTTCAACCGCTAAGGTATGCGCCACATAATTGGCGGTTGGGATATCACCACTGGATAAAATACCTAGCAGCAATACAAAGATGACGACGCCGATACCATCGTTAAATAAAGACTCACCCGCGATGACCGTTTCTATACTTTTTGGCGCGCCAGCCGATGCCAAAATACCCATTACGGCAATGGGGTCGGTCGGTGATATTAGAGCACCGAATAGCAAACACCAAAGAAACGGCAAACCGAAACCAAGCAGCGGCAGCATAAAATAAAGCGCCGTGGCGATAAGCATCGCAGAGACGATGGTACCGACGCAAGCAAGGATACCAATAGGCAGTTTATAACGTTTTAAATCGCTGATATTGACGTGCAGCGCTCCTGCGAACAGTAGCATAGAGAGCATGCCATCTAATAAGACTTCGGTAAAATCAAGCTGCTCTAATAAGCTTACTTCATAATCAATCAGCTGATCAAATCCCAAAAAGCCCAAAAATATGGCGCCAATAGATAATAAAATGGAGATAACCATCACGCCAATCGTGGTCGGTAGACCAATAAAACGATGGTTAACGTAAGTTAATAGGGCTGTGATTGATAAGAATATGGCGCTGATTTCAAGTATGGTTAGGCTACTGGTAGGGGCCATGAAAAAATTCTCAAGTGAGTTTAAAATTGTCATAAGCTTAGCGCTTACAAACACTAAATAGGTTTGATTTTAGTTTAGTTATCGTTTGTCTTTTTATTTTGATTGCGTTTGTAATGCTTGGCGAATATGGGCGTCAAACGCGCTAACATAGTTAAAATACTGATGACGAGCATCGTTGCTAAGTATAAATTGTTGGGCTTGTTGGCACATCGCGCTCAAGTCATCTATCAGCTCTTGATAGCTTAGGTTTTCTTCTCCTGCGCGCTTAATCAGTTTTATCTCATGCAATAGGGTTTGCTGCTGTGCGTTATTTACGCGAGCATAACTTAGATTGACCATCGCCTGACATAGCGCTTTTAAGACCATCAAATCTGCTGCTGCATACCGACGTATCTCGCCAAGCGAGGTATTGATAAAATCAGATATTTTGGGAGTATGAGTAACTATGGCTAATATAGCCAAGCGTCGCTGTTTAACTTCGGCTTTCGATGAATCATCGTTTTGTGCTGGTGTATAGAAATGATAGGGGCTGGGCGGCTGGCGACGCATCATAATACTTAAGCAACTGGTCAGTGATTGTACGCAGTTGACCGCTGTTTTTGGATCATTGATACCGGGCGATAAGGCGCGGACGGCGATTTCTGTCATTTGTCCCAAGCTATAAGCAATATCGTTAGAATGAGTCAATCGTTGTTCGATACGTATACAGCCGGCAAAACGTTGCCAAAAAATTCCGTCAGGCGCGCGCGGCACCACAGCTAAAGATGGCGTCGCTGTTTTCTGTTGATTGTTTGGATGATCTGCTGGCCGCTGGTAAAAATAGCCGATGATGTTTTTGTCAGTGACATAATCGCCAAGATTAATACGCATTTGCACCACGCCGCCATAGTCTTGGGTCAGTGTAATCAGTGACTCAAGGTAAAATTGTTGAACATAACCTGAGCTTGGTGGATAGATGGGCATCGCTGACCAGTGATGAAACTGTTCAATGTCATGATGTTCTATATCGCGTTGATGCTGGATGTCGCAATGATCGCGATACCAATAGTGAATATTATTAATCGCATCATTGCTGGCGTTTTGAATCACATGGGAAGCTTGAATGGCATGTACCATATGCTGTACAAAGTACACCAGCAGCAGCGCACATATAATTGCCATGATAATCGCAAAAGTTACTGCGAGCTGTGGTACACCAAAAGCCACGTCATATTTATGGATGGATTTTAACACCAATAAACTATAGCTAAACGTGCCAATAAACGCTCCCAACACAAACTGGTTAGGTGTATCAGTTAAAAAATTGCGCAACAGCCGTGGGCCAAATTGCGAAGAGGCCATCGACAGCACGGCGATTGTAATGGAAAAGGTCGTGCCTGCTACGCCTAATACTGCGCCTGCAATCGCTGTCATGATAGCGCGCGCCGCATCGTCGTCACCGGTAAAAGCAAAGGTAATCTCTCTGACAGTTTCGCGGTCAAAGTGTTGATCGATAGTGACCAATAAAGGCGCAAGCAATATTCCAACGATGACGCATGCCGTTGGGATAAACCAATAAGAGCCAATAAGCTGCTGCCATAGGTTTCTTAGTCGATCAGGCAAATCGGTCAGTGTTTGTAGCGACCATAACTTGGCAAACTGCTTTAGTCTATGCGTTATTGTCAGCAATGCAGAGTTAAACCAGCCACTTTCAGGGTGTTTATTCAATATTATATGCTCCACAAGTGACCTAAAAAGTGACCCATTTTTTATTACTAAGCTAGGATTTTATTTGGCTAATAAAAACTCTTAAAAGTAAATTACCTTACCATATAAGCCACAAAGATTAAAAATTTAGTAAAAAATAAGCCCCTATCATAGGAGCTTATTTTTAGCATAATGAATTCTTTTGTTAACTGACTAGATTGTCAATCCAATTGCTTATCGCAGTGCTTACTTTTGCTAGCACTGATGGCTCTTCTTTACTGTCCATACTTAATGAACGCGTTTGCATATCATCCGTCGATACTGGCTGTTTTTGCAGACTATCTACGATTAATGGTAGGTTGTTACCAGCGGTTGCTAAGATAAAGCTTGGGTTTTTGGTTAACGTTGTCCATTTCTGATTCCAGCCACCACTACAATTGTAAGTAATTAAGCTTCCGCGATTATCTACTAAATTACCAGTACGCAAATCAAAGCATTTGCCACCTTGTTTGATTTGGTCAGTACCGTTCATCTCCCAAACTTGCGCTGGCGAGTCCAAGCTACAAGCACCCAAAACCACCCAAGAACCTTGTTCCGTTAAGCACTGATCTAATGCCATTTTGCTGTGAATTTTGCCTTTAATATCGTAAATCCACTGTTCAGAGTCATCACCAGTACAGCCACTTGGGCCGCTAATAAAGCTATTTAACTTACCATCTTCTAGAGTTTCAACTTTAAGGCAGTTGTTGCCATTACGGATAGTAGTCACATTATCTAAAGGTTTATCATCTTGTAGCTCTAAATCTACAACAAACTTTTGAAATTCGGTAAGTGCTTCAGGCTCTTTTTTGATTAAATCTGTACGATAGACATTAACCCAACGGTTTAGACGATTTAGAGTTTCTTGCTGCTTCTCATAACGCTCTAATGTTTGGAGTGCTAAAGGGCTAAGCTCATCACGATACTCTTTGTAAGAATCATATAACAACTGACCGTTGGCGTCTAAACTAATAGTCGAATGTTCTGCTTGAGCAAGAAGTTTCTGCTCTAAGATTGATAACTCTACCTTTCTTAGTGCCGTATAGCCCTGTTCTTTACCAAAGGTAACCGCGGGTTTAATCGCATCACTATATTGACGAATATCAATGGTTGAGAGCTGTACTTGTGCTTCATTGGCTTTTTTACAGTATAAATCTACTTTTTTCGGATTGTCTGCAATCGCTAAATTTATATGGAACTTATTGGCGTTACTGGTCATCCGATTAGGAGCCAACGCAATATCATTAATCGTGTTATTACTATAAGTAACGCTTAACCAGCAGCTTGCTGATTCAAGCGAGTTATGCGGTGTCGGTAACTCAAAAACGTTGCCCCAGTTACCACGTGCTTCTGGATAAATGATGCCTTTTTGCGCGACAGGGTCATAACCGCCTAAAATGGTAAATACTGGCACGCCTTGTAAGCGTGGTTTTAAGTAATTACCGTCGGTACTGTTGTACCAAACGTTTTTGGATTCTTTCCACACTTTAGGCTGGATGACTTCCATCTTTCTAAGCTCAGCATTCCATTTCTTATAGCCAGTTGGTGAGTCAGCGTCAAATACTGCTTTATCAAATGCTGGCTGTATCTTAATTTTTGTACTATAACCCGTATAGTGAGTATAGTTTGAATAAGCGCCACTCTGTGATCCACCAGACATCGCATCGCGACCATAGCCATAGGTGGCTAAGAAAAGAGGTTTACCAGTGAGATCATCACCCTCGACCTGTCGTGGCCAGTCTAAGTTGCTGCGCATTTTGTTTCTGACGCCATTATAGCCCCAGCCACTATTGGCATGATGCTCGGCCCAAAAGAAATCGCCGTTCTGTTCACCAGGATAATGACCCAAGCCATAATGATGACCGATTTCGTGGCTGAACTCATTACCTTGAGAGTCGATTAGGGTCAACATACCATTACCGCCGCTTAAGCCGTGGTTATATTCACCATTCTTATATTTACCGCGAGCGTGATGCGCATTGACGTTCTGGGTCAATTGCGGTTGCTCTTGACTTTGCATTGAAGCACTGGTGACGCCCCAATTGGCTAAATTAATGCCAACACCAAAGGTTGATTTCGCGGTGTTTTCGCGCATATCACCAGCATAAACGCCAGCATCATTTGAGTCACTGACTGAATCATAAATAGTGCCATTGGCGACCATTACTCGTTCGAGCTTCATGTCATCATAGCTAGCAACGGTCATTTGTGCTGCTGGAATGGTTTGGAAGTAGTCTGAACCCGCTCTTTCTGGATCGCGTAGCATATAATGACCCCAAGATTGAGGTGCATCCGTTAACATGCCTAGACGGATATTGGTCAATACCAACTCACCAGGGGCGGCAAAATCTATGTTATCTTCTGACAGTTCACCGCTGCGATTTTGGTCATCCACAATGCGAATTTTGAGACCACCTTGTACCTCATCCCAGTTGAGTTTGGTTGACCATGCGCGCTTACTGTAAGCAACGCGTGCGCGCTGATCAGTGTTAGTCTGATCCGTGTCTGGGATTTGAGTCGGATCGGCTAAATTGACAGTTCGTAATAAACCTCCGTCTTTGTAAATTTCAGCCGCTAATTTATTAATGTCACCCATTTCAAGCGTAGGCGTCACCAATAACAGCGCCTCTTTTTCTGCCGTCAGGCGCGGCATGTTTTTTGCTTCGTTACCCTGTGGATCAACGGTATGATTCTGCCCAAACTGTATCATCGCTTGAAATTCGCCAACCAAGTCTGGACGAATAGCACGAATTTCTCCCGCTCTACCATCGTGGTCAAAAAACCCTAATAAATAAAAATCAGCAATATCCTTTTTTGGTTCTGGATATTTAATAGGCGTACTTGGTTCAAGTGGCGTAGCAGGAATACTCGTTACCGGTGGCTTAACAGGCGTACTTGGTTCAAGTGGCGTAGCAGGAATGCTCGTTACTGGTGGTTTAACAGGCGTACTTGGTTCAAGTGGCGTAGCAGGAATACTCGTTACTGGTGGTTTAATAGGCGTAGCTGGCACAAGTGGCGTTGCAGGAATACTCGTTACTGGTGGTTTAATAGGCGTAGTTACCGGTGGCTTAACAGGCGTAGTGACGGGTGGTTTAACAGGCGGCGTTTCTACTGGTAGATTAACGGTTGGTGGTACAAGTGATGATGTGCTGCCATCACCTTCACCACAAGCAGAAAGCATAATAGATACGATACAAATGCTTAGCGCTGTTACTGGGAATGCTATTGTATTTTTCAAGTTATTGCCCTAATAAATTTTAAGGCAATATAACAGCTGTGTTAGCATATCGTACGACTTTTGTTCGATGTATAATAATAAGTTCTATTATAACCTCTAGTGAAAACTAATTTTTATTATTCAATATACCTCACTCATTACTAACGCTTTTCTTAATTCGTTTTTGGGTTATCTGATTCAGTAATGATATCGCCTTTATGATTAAAGAGATTACCATTGGTTTTAGTTTGAGAGTCATTCAAATCTTTAGGAATAAGAATCTCATTGTCCCGCTCATCGCATTCAATATCACTGTCTTTATCATAAGCTATTGGGTCAAAGTGTGGGCTGTCTTTGATCGGCTTATTCTTGTCTAATGCTGCAGTGGTCGCTGAGGTTTTTCTAAATAAATTTGATTGACCGCCTTTGATGCCTTTTCCATTAGAATCAGCTTTTTTACGTGGCTCACTATTGGCAAAAATAGCATTTAGCGGTAGATCTAACTGTTGCTTGGCATAAGCTTCCGTATTTTCAAAACGATTGACTAGCAAGCTAAGCCAAGGTTTTTGATCCTCTGGCCCCATCTCATCTAGCTCATCTTTGATAGGCAAGGGGTAAGGTAGGGTGCGATAAAAATCCCATAATGTCATTTTGCTCAAATCTCTCTTGAGCACATAATCATTATCTTCAGTCATGGTGATTAAATTGCTGTCTTGCAGATAATTAATATAGGTATACCATTTCGGTAGCTCTTTGCGTCCTAATACATTACGTAACGCTTGTTCGCTTACCGCTTCCCCTTTTAAATGATGGGTATAAATGAGGTTTAGCATATCGAGCAAACTTAGGAGCGGATGGCGTGGATAGACCTCTTCAGTCTCAAAAATCGTCAAGGTATAGCTAATCTCAACACCTAATAGAATTAAATTCCACGACAAATATATCCATAATAAGAAGATGGGCAGTGCCGCAAAAGCCCCGTAAATCGCTTCATAACTGGTGAAGTTTGCCATTACTGTACCAAACAGGTGCTTCATCAGCTCGAATACGATAGCGACGAAGAGACCAGCAATGGCTGCATTTTTCGCGGGTACGCGTGCTTTTGGAATGAACCAGTACATACCAATAAAGCCTGCGACAGTGATACCAATGGATACAGCTTGTACCCAAAAAGACCAGTCAATGCCATAACCAGCAATTTGTCGGTTTAAAAAACTCAAACTTTGTACCGCGCTTGAAGCAAGAAATGCCGTACCCAGTACTAACGGTCCTAACGTGACGATGGTCCAATAGCGCAGCATGCTTTTCATACCGCCTGAGCGATTTTCTACCCGCCAGATTTGGTTAAATGCGCGCTCGATGGTTGTTAACGTCATAATGGTCGTAAAAAATAACACCATTGCCCCAATGATGGTTAGATTTGAGGATTTTTCAGCGAAGCTATTGATATACTCGCTGACCTGCATACTTGATTGTGGTAGCAAGTTACTATAAATCACTTCATATATCTGTGCTCTAACGGACGCAAGTGCGGGTACAGAAGATAGGATCATCAATAGGACGGTTAGGACGGGTACAATTGACAACATAGTCGTGTAGGTCAGCGATGCCGCTTTTTGCTGGCAATTGTCTTCAAAAAAGTGCCGAGTCAAGAATCGTAAAAATTGAAACCAGCGTTGATGTAAAAACGGGATTTTTTTTGATAAATTTTCCATATCGACCATTTAGCATGTGTTTGAGTGACAGTAGTGTAACAAAGATATGCTGTTACCATCTGCGGTTTAATTGTGTCAAAATGCACGGCAGCAACCTCTCTAGCAGGTTATTAGCGACAATGTGTACCAAGGCTGTTTGCATGTCGGTGAATGACTGGGGCATAATATATGCCTATATTACGGTATCTGTCATATATTATGTATATAGTCATTCCACTATAAAATTATTACAGCGTTAACCTCGCTTGAAGTATTTAATATACAGCTACACTCGGTTGCCTTGTACTATTTATTGCCTTGTACTATTTATTGCCTTGTACTATTTATTGCCTTGTACTATTTTTAAATTGAATCGACTATAGCTACATAATCAATAAGGTTTTATGCTAAAGAAATAGACTGCATAGAAGCTGTTGTAGGTAATTGGAATCAACAATAACATTCATGGTTTTATGAGGAAGTATTGCTAATGAGTCAGACCGCCCCTTATGTTTTGGTGCTCTATTATTCAAATTACGGTACGACTAAGACATTGGCTTATGCTATCGCTCAAGGTATTGAGGATGCTGGTATGACAGCCCGTATCCGTACTGTACCAACGGTTGCACCCGAGACCACGTCGAGCAAGCCTGCAATACCTGATGAAGGTGACTTGTATTGCACTATGGACGATCTAAAAGACTGTATGGGTTTGGCGCTTGGTAGCCCGACGCACTTCGGTAATATGGCTGCTCCCATGAAATATTTTTGGGACAATACGGTCACTATTTGGCTGGCAGGTAATTTACAGAACAAACCTGCTGCTGTATTTACTGCGACCGGCTCTATGCACGGCGGTCAAGAGACGACATTGTTGACCATGATGTTGCCGTTGATGCATCACGGCATGATCCTTGTTGGTGTGCCTTATGCTGAGCCTGCGCTTAATCGTACTCATCGTGGTGGCTCGCCTTATGGTGCCAGCCACGTGAGTGGGGCGTTACATGATCAACCCGTCTCAGCAGATGAGCGCGAGTTGGCTATCGCCCAAGGTCGTCGCTTGGCTATTAGTGCTACTGCATTGGCGCAAGCTAACTGGACTCGCTAAGCGGATTTTTATAGCATGCAACGTCTTATATAACGCTATTAATTAGGAAATAAATATATCTAATGGTCACAAACCGCTCCGATAGTGAGATAAGCGCACCAGCCAAAAAATCTGCCAAACCTGCTAAGCTTAAAAAGCCAATTACGCCCATTCGTCAGCGCTTGATGGTGACTTGGCTGATTTGGTTGGTTTATAGACTGCTTGGGCTACCTATTTTTATCAATGTTTTTAATCCCAGTAGTCCTGATATCATTGGCGGTATCGCCTGGCAAGCATTATGGCTAGTGCCAGCATTTATTTTGACGCCCGCGATACTACGGGGTCGTTCGCCATATGTGCTATTGATAGGCAGTATGCTTACCTTGGTTTATTTGGGGGCGAGTGGTGTGGTGCTGTTTACCCGCGTTTACGGCAGCAGCTGGGCAGAGATAGTGGTTTATCTGCTTGATTTTGTCTTATTACTGGCCATCAATATTTGGTTATTTATTCTACTAAAGCGTCTTCCTTCAATGAACAACGTCGCTAAGCAGCCACGTTAGTTGATTTCGCTAAATTTAAGACATAAAAAAGCGGCGCTCTATTTAGAGTGCCGCTTTTTTTATGCTATTTCTGCTTATTTAATAAAAAGCTTAATTTACTTTGGTTAATTCTAAATCCATCTTTTTGCCATCATTAATTTGGCTAACTTTTACTGGTAGGTAATCTAAGCTTGGTGCGAGCCAAAAACTGGTAGAACGACTATTGTCATCGTGGATACGGTCGACACGTACAGTATCAAATGTGCCAGCTGGAACGGTAATCTTGGTGTTACCAGATTTTTTGAAAGGGGTTTTCTCTATTTTGTCTTTTTTCGCCATGTAATAGTTGCCAGAGAATTTACCGTTCAATAAATCTTGGCGAATTTGTACTTCCAAACTTAAATCATCAAAAGCTTGTTGTGCCATGTTCATGGTCGTCGATTTGCCTTTATAGTTACTCACCACCTTTTTACTGCTTGGATTGAAGTCTAATTTATGCGTACGACCAACGCCTAATAGCTTATAAGTGGTGCTGGCTTGAGTCGGAATGACATTATTACCGTTGATGGTAAAAGTGCTGTTTTGCGAAGCGCTTGCGACACCTGCCACCCGAGCATTGACATTATATTTCCAAGTATTACCTGATTTGTTAAGCGTGCGAGTAGCCGTGCCTTTATATTTGTCCTCAACGGTAAAGCTGTAGTTGGCGCTTGAAGGTTCGATATTCTTTGCGCTGGCAAGGGTTGGTGCAGTCATACTTATCGCTCCAATCGTAGCAATACTGGCCCCAGTGGTTAGGGCGGTTAAAAACTTAGACTTGCTACGTTTAGTATTATTAGTATCGGTTGTTAATGACTTTTGATCGTTTGATAAAAAACTCATGGACATTCCTTAATTGTTATTTATGGCATTGCTTATAACTATTGTTATTTTCTCAAGGACTATAATGGTCATGTCCTGCTATCTTTTCAAGAGTGAAGGCCGTCCCTGTGGTGTTGCTATTGTAGTCAAGGTTGCTGGCATCGAGCGCGATATCATCAGGCGTCACTTGCTGTAACTTGAGTAAGCAGGAGTAAGTTAATCGGTCAGTTGTAAATGATATGCGGTAACTTAACTAATTCAATTCGGTGTTGAAATTTAGCATTCATATGGCTGCTTTTAAAATCTTGCTAAGGCCTTTAACACGGTGCAACCCAATCAAATGACTGTTCATAAACGTTATTACCAACTAAATAATCCACGATATGCAAAATTCTTGTAAATTTTTGGGCTTTACACTTGAAGCTAACTCACTTTGCCCCCATTTTTTGATACAAGCTCAAAGCTTATCTTTAGAATGCTGTTTTAGGCAGTAACGCCTATAGATATTGGTATTGAGACCATTAATTCAAATAAACCCTTACTGCAAATAACCAAATTATTGGAGACATATTGATGAATATTCGTCCTTTACATGATCGCATCGTTGTCCGCCGCATAGAAGAAGAAACAAAAACAGCTGGTGGTATCTTGCTTCCTGGTTCTGCTCAAGAAAAGCCGTCACAAGGTGAAGTGCTAGCAACTGGTAACGGTCAGATTCGTGACAACGGCGAAACTCGCGCGTTAGATGTAAAAACTGGCGACAAAGTCTTGTTCGGTCAATATGCTGGTCAAACCGTGAAAGTTGACGGCGAAGAACTATTGATTATGAAAGAATCTGATGTATTGGGTGTGTTAGAAGGCTAGTCCTTTTTGAGTATTTTTATACTCAGCGCATTTTGACAACATTATTGAAAAATCATTGAAACATTTAATTGCATTCTCATACTTATAATAGTGGAGTAATTTAACATGGCAAAAGACGTAAAATTCGGCATTGATGCCCGTAAACAAATGATGGATGGCGTAAACATCCTAGCAAATGCAGTACGCGTAACCCTAGGCCCTAAAGGTCGTAACGTGGTTATCGATAAGTCATTTGGCGCGCCTACCATCACTAAAGATGGTGTTTCGGTTGCCAAAGAAATCGAGCTTGAAAACAAATTCGAAAACATGGGCGCACAGTTGGTCCGTGAAGTGGCTAGCCGCACAAATGATGTTGCTGGTGATGGCACGACTACTGCGACCGTATTGGCGCAATCTATCTTGCAAGAAGGCATGAAATCAGTTGCCGCTGGCATGAACCCAATGGATCTAAAACGCGGTATCGATAAAGCGGTTCGCGCTGCTGTTGAGCAAATTCATTTGCTAGCTACACCAGCTGACGATTCAAAAGCGATTGCCCAAGTTGGTTCTATCTCTGCCAACTCAGACACCAAAATCGGTGAGCTAATTGCTCAAGCGATGGAAAAAGTCGGTAAGCAAGGCGTTATCACCGTTGAAGAAGGTTCAAGCTTTGAAGATACCTTAGAAGTTGTCGAAGGTATGCAGTTTGACCGTGGTTATATCAGCCCGTACTTTGCGAACAAGCAAGACAGCCTAACCGCTGAATTTGAAAACCCATATATCTTGTTGGTTGATAAAAAAATCAGCAATATTCGTGAAATAGTGCCATTACTTGAGCAAGTGATGCAGCAGAGCAAGCCATTGCTAATCATTGCTGAAGACGTTGAAAACGAAGCATTGGCGACATTGGTTGTCAACAACATGCGTGGCGGCTTGAAAACTTGTGCCGTTAAAGCACCAGGTTTCGGCGATCGTCGTAAAGCAATGCTAGAAGATATTGCAACGCTAACTGGCGGTACAGTAATCTCTGAAGAGATTGGTCTAAGTTTAGAGACTGCTACTCTTGAGCAACTTGGTACGGCTAAAAAAGTCACTGTCGGTAAAGAAAATACCGTAATCGTTGATGGCGCTGGTAACTCTGCTGACATCGAAAATCGTGTTGAATCTATCAAACGTCAAGTTGAAGAATCAACGTCTGACTACGACAAAGAAAAGCTTCAAGAGCGTATGGCTAAACTTGCTGGCGGCGTTGCCGTTATCAAAGTTGGCGCTGCGACTGAAACTGAAATGAAAGAGAAGAAAGATCGTGTTGACGATGCGCTACATGCGACTCGTGCCGCGGTTGAAGAAGGCGTTGTACCTGGCGGCGGTGTTGCCTTAGTTCGTGCAATGAATGCATTGTCTGAGCTACGTGGCGATAACGATGACCAAAACGCGGGTATCAATATCTTACGTCGCGCAATGGAAGCCCCATTACGTCAAATCGTCACCAACGCTGGCGAAGAAGCATCAGTGGTAGTCAACGAAGTGAAGAGTGGCAGCGGTAACTACGGTTACAACGCAGCTTCTAGCGAATACGGCGATATGCTAGAGATGGGTATTCTTGATCCAGCTAAAGTAGCTCGTTCAGCGCTAGAAAATGCAGCATCTGTAGCTGGCTTAATGCTAACGACCGAAGTCATGATTACTGATTTGCCACAAGGTGATGACGGTATGGCTGGCATGGGCGGTGCTGGTGGAATGGGCGGTATGGGTGGAATGGGCGGCATGATGTAATTTTACTTCTGCTACAAAGCGATTTCTTTTCGTCAGATGCGCTCAATGTACAACAGGTACTATTTTTGCGCATCTTCCTCGACAAATCGCTTTTCGCTAGAAGTATGATTTTGTCATAAAGTTTATTTGATCATTAGAAGCTCTGTTATCGGAAGATAGCAGGGCTTTTTTTTGCCTAATTTTTATAGCGCTACTCATTGATATATGAGGTATTCATAGTTTTATATGCATTCATTCGATAGTGTTGGATAAGTGTTTTATGCTTGGAAAGGTTGCCAATTGACAGGCATAGTAAGGGCGTTGCTGTTTCCCAGACTTAGTGGTGACACTTTACCTGCTATTTACTCATGGTCTTTGATGCACCCCAAAGATTTCAACAAGTACAATGCCAATTAGATCAACAAAATCGACCTGACATTATCAAGAGCATTGAATATATAAAGTTTTTTTATATATGTTATTATTTAAATATAATTAATAAATATAATCAATGGACTGATACTTTATCAAAGGACAATTGAGCACGTGTTATGGCTGCCCAGCCAAAAACTCTTGTGCAATTCAAGGTGATGATGATGAAAAAAATTAGGCTTGGGATTCTGGTAGAAGAAGAAACATTGCCATGGTATAAGTTTAAACCATTAAAATCTCTCGTCGATGAAGGCAAGGTTGAGGTTTGTATTGCTGTCCAACGGGATAAAAAACAAGCGTCTCACATGTCTCGTCTGTCCAAAGTTATTCCTTCCATTAATCAAAAGTTATTTTCTTTTCTTTCTCGAAATAAGAGTAATACCAAGCGTTATTCTATTCATAACTTGGTGGCTAATGGTACGATGCCCATCGTAATATCAGTCGTAAATCAGGATAAAATTTATGATGAGATTGAGGATTCAGTGATTGAGAAACTTGAAGCCGCCAATCTAGATTATCTGATCAAATTTGGCTTTCGAACCTTAGCAGGGAGAATTCTGAGTGTTTCAAAAAAAGGGATTCTCTTATTTCGTTACGGCGATGAAACCAAACAAAGACGCGGATCAGCATTGTATTGGCAGTTTGCCGAACAATGGGAGAATAGCGTAGTCACGCTACATCTGTTAAATGAGCATCTTAATGGTGATAAAGTCGTTGGGAGAGGATATGGTTCTTTATTTTACTGGGACTATAATTTAACCGAGCATAAATTAAATGGTGTCGCAGCATCGATATTGTATTGGTATTTCCATAAAAATAAAATTGGCGTCAAAAGTAGAAATTCGACGAATTCAATGCTTGACGATGCAATTTATGAAGAACCCCAGCAACTGACTGCCATACGGCATTTGATGAGTTTTTTTAAAAACTATACGATAAAGACTTTCTATAAGAGTCTTTATCACAATAACTGGAGTATTTTGATTGGTTCTATTGATCAGTCGATGCAAACATACACTGAGCTATTGCCTGAAAAAGGATGTTTTTGGGCTGACCCTTTTTATATTGAGCGAGATTCAAGGCGTTATATATTTTTTGAGAGCTTAAATTATAAAGAAGGTATCGGCCGTATAGAGTGGGTGGAACTGGATGAGCACCATCAAGTTATCAATTCTGGACCAGTCGATTTAGGTATTAGCTCCCATTTAAGCTTTCCTAATGTATTCGAGCATGAAAACGCTGTATATATGATTCCAGAAGCCGCCAAGACCAATTGTATTAACCTATTAAAAGCGACGGATTTTCCGCAGAAGTGGGAAAAAGTTCATGAGTTGGTGTCTGGGGTTCAGGCAGCAGATAGTGCCGTTATTGAGCACAATGGCTTATGGTATCTTTTTACCACGCATGGTTCAATTTCAGTCCTTACAATGGATTTGGAATTGCATATTTATACGTCTGATAAGTTGGAGTCAGATAACTGGACCATTCATCCCTCGGCGCCTTTAAAAATTGATGTGCGTGGGTCACGATTAGCAGGTGCACTATTTAAGAGAGATGGTCAGCTGTTTCGTACGGCTCAAGATGGCACTATTAGGTATGGGCGTAGAGTGGCTTTGTATTTGGTAGAAGAGTTGACACCGACATCTTATAAAGAAACCTTTGTGCGTTATATCGAACCCAATTGGGAAAACGATATCGATCGTCTCCATACCTATAACGTATATGATCAAACTGTCGTACTTGATGTCTCAAGAGATAAGTTGCGTTTTACTGTATAGCTGCTAAGAGGTCGTTATATGGAAGCCCTTGATAAATTTAGTTCATCAAGGGCTCTTTATATGAAAAATATTTGAGTTGTGATAGATTAAGTTAGATTAATGTTTTCCAAAGAGGAAGTGTATTGAATATTGCCTTTAAAAGATTTTATTCACAATCAATTGATTTTCGTAAATCTCTATTAAGTGAAACGAATAAAATTCCTAGTATCGATGGTTTTAATCATAGAGAGACAGCAACTTTAATTTTGGCAGATATCTCATCTGAACATGGCCATGCTGTGCACGCGTTAGCTAAAGAGGGATGCAATATTTCAGCGAGTAGCTTGTTGCGCCTGCAATTTGAATCATTAATAAGAGCACAATGGATATACTGGGTTGCTAAAGATGAGATTGTTGAAAGATTTTATAAGCCTTTGACACAACAAAATGCATCGCAGTCGGAGAAACGTATACCTACAATCAATTCGATTTTGGATGATTTAGAATGTGCGGCAAAAGAGGGTATAGTTCCGGAGAGAGCTGTGCAAATGATGAGAGAGTTTAAAGAATTAACAATGAAACCAGCAAACTCATATGTGCATACAGGTATGCATGCATTTTCGAGAAAGAAAGACGGTTTTCCAGAGCCTCTAATTATTCAAATATTACAGAATTCTAATGGACTAGAAGCACTGAATGCAATGCTTCTAGCTACTGTGGTAAATTCTGCTGATATGATACAAAAGGTGTTAGCTCTACAGTATATTTATATGGATAGTTTACCTATGCAAATACCTGAAATAATGGACAAGTTTTATAGTATCCGTTATCCGTAGTTATTCATATCAAGCTACTGATCTACCGCATCCCGTCTAAACGTCCACGTTTTATCATCAGAAGCCTCTTCACAGTAATAATATCCCGCCAAATCAAACTGCTTTAGCTGCTCAGCATTGGTCAGCTTATTATCAGCAGCATACTTCACCATCAGTCCACGTGCTTTTTTGGCATAGAAGCTAATCACTTTGTATTGACCATTCTTTTCATCTTCAAATCGTGGCGTGATAATTTCCGCATTCAGCGCTTTCTTCTTGACCACTTTGAAATATTCATTTGACGCCAGATTAATCAAAATCTTATCATCACTATCTGCCATACGTGCATTAATAATGGCAGTTACTTTCTCGCCCCAAAATTTATAAAGGTTATCACCACGTTCATTTTTCAGTTTGGTACCCATCTCTAAACGATAGGGTTGAATCAAATCGAGCGGTTTCAGTACGCCATATAATCCAGACAAGATACCCAGATGCTTATTGACGTAAATGGCGCTGTCTTTATCCATATGATACATATCAAGTCCAGTATAAACATCGCCATCGAATAGATAACCTGCAGGTTTGGCATTGTCTAAAGTAAAGGGCTTATCGTTGCTCCAACGCCACTCTTGATTGCGCTTGGCATTGAGCTGTGCCAAATCGTCAGAAATGCCCATCAGTTCTTGTAAATCAATCGGTTCTTTTGATTTTAAGTTTTTCATCAATGCTTGCGCATGTTTGATGAGCTCTGGTTGACTATAATATTTGTCTAAGTTCACTGGCACCGCATCTTTCTCATTTAAAGATTTGGCAGGGGAAAGTAAAAAATACATCGTCATTCCTTATTATAGTGAGTCAATGGGTAGTCTATTTATGTATCAAGTTTTCTTATTATACGATATGCAGTATTGTATCTTGACCTACCCGTCGTTGTTTTGTGTTTTTTAACGTTACCCTTAAAAAGGACAGATATTTGAGTGATATAAGCCGATAGTTTGTCAAGTCTAGTGTTTAATTGAAAAGGAAAAATTTTTAATATAACAATAAAAGTTATGCAGATGGTGTAAATGCCTAACTTTTTATTTTACTTGTGGGTCATCATTAGGCAATGAAAGTTGACAGATGATGTCTCTATAATAAAAAGGCATGATGGCAAAGTCGCTATCATTTATTAAATTGATAATCTTTGGTCATGATGTTGAACCAACCATGACCAAAGGTTTTTTTGTCCCCTGTGCTTTTTAAATATGCGTTGAGGGTGTTAAAGGTAGTCGTGAGACGTAAGTATAGTCATTAGACGTAAGTAAGGAGACGGTATGAAAATCGGTGTAATCAGTGCAGATGTCGCGAGCGAGAGCCGTGTAGCGATAACCCCAGACGCAGTCAAAAAATTGCGTAAGCTTGGGTTTGAAGTCGTCATACAGTCAGGTGCAGGTCAAGCGGCATATTATGCTGATGAGTTATATCAGGCTGCAGGTGCCGATATTGCTAGCAGCAGCGCCGAGGTAATCACACAGTCTCGAATTATTACCACCGTTAATGACTTACCAGCTGAAGCTATTGAAAGCTTAACGTCAGGTCAGATTGTCATTGGCATGCTTGACCCATATCGTAATACTCAGCTTGACACTTATGCGACCAAAGGTGTCACTGCCTTTGCGATGGAACTTTTACCTCGCACATTGTCACGCGCACAGAATATGGATGTCTTGTCATCGCAAGCCAACCTTGC
>NZ_JADQAH010000013.1:66311-75273 GCF_022129225.1 Psychrobacter sp. Ps7
GCACATTGTCACGCGCACAGAATATGGATGTCTTGTCATCGCAAGCCAACCTTGCTGGTTACAAAGCCGTCTTGCTAGCGGCAAATGAATACTCGCGTCCTTTCCCGATGTTTATGACCTCAGCCGGTACGGTTAAGCCTGCCAAAGTGGTCATCTTAGGTGTTGGGGTTGCGGGTTTACAAGCGATTGCGACGGCGAAGCGTTTAGGTGCAGTGGTAGAAGCGAGTGATTTACGTCCGACTGCTCGCGAGCAAGTGGAATCACTCGGTGGTAAATGGCTGGATGTACCGATGAGTGCAGAGGAGGCCGAAACAGCCAAATCTACAGGTGGCTATGCGTGGACACCATCTGAGCAATATGTCAAAGATCAAGCTGCTGTCGTGGATAAAGCCTTGAGCAACGCGGATATCGTCATTACCACAGCGCAGATTCCTGGTCGTAACGCTCCTCGTCTGGTGCACGGCGCAACCCTTGCTAAAATGAAGGCGAGTTCCGTATTGATCGATATGGCTGCTGGCACAGGTGGCAACGTCGAAGGCAGCGTGCCTAACGAAACCATCACTACAGACAATGGTGTGCGTATCGTTGGTGCTGCCAACATCCCATCGATGCTCGCCGCGCAGTCTTCAGATTTGTATGCCAACAATTTGGTTAACTTTATCACCACATTAATTGCGCCTGCTAGCGATGACGCTTCAGAAAGTGACCCATCAGCTAACTTGGCACTTAAATTAGACATGGAAGACGAGATTCAGGGCGCACTGGCAGTGACACATGACAGTCAGGTACGACTAGCCAAACGCTAAGTTTTGACTGCCTTTCACCACACATTTGCCAGACACGAATAAATTTTTAGGAGGATTAGATGATTGCCACTATTTTAGCGGCAGCGCCAGCTGGTGCGGCCATGAGTAGCACACCATTTGTAGCGATTTTTACCGTATTTGTACTCGCTATTTTTGTCGGATATTATGTCGTTTGGGGCGTCACGCCTGCATTGCACACACCATTAATGGCTGTCACCAACGCACTATCAAGTATTGTCATCGTCGGTGCCATGCTACAGACCGTCACCATTGATGGTTCTATCTTTACACCGACCAGTATCCTTGGTGCTTTTGCCGTATTTTTAGCCAGTATCAATATTTTTGGTGGTTTTGCCGTGACCGAACGTATGCTTGCGATGTTTAAACCGAAAGTAAAAAAAGCACCAGTAGCAACCACTGATGTTGGAGGTGACGCATGAACGACTTCTCAACAATGATTGCGGCAAATGCGGATTGGTTCTATCTGGTCGGCGCGATTCTTTTCGTTTTGACCTTACGTGGTTTGTCTAGCCCAAAGACGGCTATCCGTGGTAACCGCTTTGGTATGGTAGCGATGGCGATTGCGGTCGTCACGACATTCTTTTTAGCAGAAGGCCCTGTCCTTTGGTTAATTATCGGTGCGATGATTTTGGGTGCCCTCGTCGGTATGTGGAAGGCAAAGACGGTTGCGATGACGCAAATGCCAGAAACCGTTGCCTTGATGCATTCATTTGTCGGTTTGGCAGCGGTCGCCATTGCATTGGCAACCGTATTGCATACTGAACAACAGCATGGCGCTGTTGCCCGAGTTGAGCTGTTTATTGGTTGTTTCATCGGTGCGATTACGTTTTCAGCTTCGGTCTTTGCTTTTGGTAAATTAGCCGCAAAAAGCTGGGCTAAAACATTGGTTGGGGGTTGGGTAAAACCCGTCCAAGCATCATTATTCATTGCGATGATTGCTTTCGGTGGCGTGTATTTCGTCACTGACTCATTACCAGCGTTTTATGCGATGGCAGTGATTGCCGTGATATTTGGTTGGATGTGGATTGCGCCGATTGGTGGCGGTGATATGCCAGTGGTTGTCTCATTATTGAACTCGTTTTCTGGTTGGGCGGCGGCAGGCATTGGCTTCACCCTCGGCAACTCGATGCTCATTATCGCGGGTTCGCTCGTCGGTTCATCAGGTGCGATTTTATCTTATATCATGTGTAAAGCCATGAACCGCTCATTACTCAACGTCTTATTTGGCGGTATGGGTACATCAGCCGTAGCGGCAGGCGGCGATGACGGTGCACCGAAGAATTACAAAGCGGGTTCAGCAGAAGATGCAGGGTTCCTCATGTCTAATGCTAGCAGCGTGGTCATCGTACCAGGTTATGGTATGGCACAGGGCCGTGCACAGAATGCGGTAAAAGAATTGTATGAGTTGCTAAAAGAAGAAGGCGTGAATGTCCGCTTTGCCATTCATCCAGTGGCGGGTCGTATGCCAGGTCATATGAACGTCCTATTGGCGGAAGCGGATGTACCTTATGATGATATCCTTGAGATGGATGAGATTAACTCAGACTTCGCGAGTACCGATGTGGTTTTAGTTATCGGTGCAAATGACGTGGTCAACCCTTCTGCAAAAGATGATCCAACGTCGCCAATCTTTGGTATGCCGATTCTAGAAGTCACTAAAGCTCAAACCGTTATGGTCATCAAGCGCTCAATGAATACGGGTTATGCAGGGCTTGATAACAGTCTGTTCTATATGGATAAGACAATGATGATCTTTGGTGATGCGAAGAAAATGGTCGAAGAGATGGTACGTAGTATCAATGGTGCAGGTCATTAATCTCTAAAGTTAGTTTCTAAATATAAGCTTTTAAATATCCGCTTTTAAATAAAAAAGTCACTTAGGTGGCTTTTTTTGCGTTAAGGTACGCTGCATTTATAGCCAGTCACTGTTTATATATATAAATTTATACCCAATAAATTTACACAAAATAAGCGTTAAGAGAGTCATTTATGAACATGTTGATACGTTTTTTTATTATGGTCAGTTTGCTAAAACAACAACTTAAGCAGGAATCAGTAAGCGAGCGCCTTAGTATTGAGCTCTTGATTGCACCGACGGTTCGTTATTATCGAGTGTTGCCGCATGATATGGGCTTTCGGAATCATCTGCCTAATTATCGTTATCTGTCTTTTATTGAGCTAAACGTTACTCGCTGGCTGATGGCGTGCTGTCATCAAAAAGGTATTAAGCCATTAAATTGGGTTATCGCCATGCAAGAAATGGTTTATCTGAAAGAAATTAAATTTTTAGATAAAATGACGGTGATTAGCACGCTTGCGGGCTGGGATAAAAAATACGTTTATTTTGAAACATGCTTTTTTGTAAAAAGCCAGCTGATGGGCGTTGGTATGACTAAGTTTGTATTGACCAATAAAAAAGGCAAATGTGCGCCAGAGATATTGGATATGATAGGCGAGCGGTTGAACGAGGTCATTGATTCTTGGAATCAGCATCAAGTGGCGATTAAATCTGCCAAATCTGCTGAAACAAGTAAAACAACAAATGCTGCATAACGAACTTGTCTATAATCAGCAGGCGAATTTTGGTAGGATAGCGGTTATTAAGTTGCCAATCAAATTACCATTCAAATTGACCACTGATTTGATGACGTGTCTAAAAATGATTAAAAATTAAGGAGCCATCATGACCCCGCAAAAATTAAAATGGACAGACAGCTTAGATATCGCTATTGAGCTGTATGAGAAGTTTCCAGAGACCGATCCGCAGTACATCCGTTTTACTGATTTACATCGCTGGGTGACTGAGCTTGAAGGTTTTGATGATGATCCACAAAAATCAAACGAAGGTATCTTGGAAGCCATTCAGATGAATTGGATTGATGAAGCAGATTAGATTTATACCCTGAAGCGCTATTTTTAATACTATCTCAAATAGAAAACTGAATAAATATATAGGACTTACAGATCATGACGTCACAAATTAAAGAGTTGCCTGAAGCAATAACTTGTAAAGGTATTAGCGTTCGTACGACCAATAACGCTGAGATTAGCGAAGACACGGCGAAACTGGGTCGTTTATGGCAAAAGTTTTACCAAAACCATGCCAGTGATCTTCCTAAAGGTGAAGACATCTATGGTGTCTATCATAACTATGAGAGTGAGGATTTGGTCGGCGCTTTTGACGTGGTTGCCAGTTGGAAAGTAGCCAGTGAGCAAGAGTCAACAGACGATAACAATACCGCTAAAGTTGCAAACCTAGTAACAGTAGATATTCCTGCAGGAAAGTATTTGGTATTCTCTGAGCAGGGTAGAATGCCATACACGGTGATGAATGCTTGGGAAAAGGCTTGGACCTACTTTAATGATCGCAGCTGTGAGCACACGCGAACTTTTGATGTCGATTTTGAGCATTATATCGGTGGTAATCTAGAGTATGGTCAAGTTGATCTCTATATTGGTATTGAGTAAAATTAGTATTGAATAAATCAGTCAAAATAATAAAAAAGCGCCAAGTCTGCTATCAGACTTGGCGCTTTCTTTGCTTACTTCAACGAATGATTAATCTAACAGTAAATTCTCTAAAATTCCCTCATAAATTTGGGCGAGCTTGCCTAAGTCATCGACTTCTACCTTTTCATCAACTTGGTGAATCGTCGCATTTCTTACACCAAGCTCAACGACTTGTGCACCCGTTGGCGCAATAAAGCGTCCGTCAGAAGTACCACCTGATGTAGATAGTGTCGTATCAGTATCGGTTACCTTTTTGATCGCTTTTTGACAGGCAGAAACCAACTTACCTTCAGGGGTCAAAAACGGCTGACCAGATAATTTCCAATGGATATCATAACTGGCCTTACTATTAGTAAAGTGTTTGTCAAAGATAGCATGCGTTTTTGCCTTCAGCTCATCTTCAGTCGTTTCCGTAGAAAAGCGGAAGTTGAAGATAACTCTTAACGTCTCAGGAATGACGTTGGTGGCGCCTGTACCGCTATTGATATTAGAGATTTGCAGGGAAGTCGCAGGGAAGTAGTCATTGCCATTATCCCAAGTAGCGGCAGTCAGTTCCGCCAAAGCTGCCATCGTTGCATGAATAGGGTTGCAAGCTAAATGCGGGTAAGCAACATGACCTTGTTTGCCAGTGACCGTAAGTTCCGCACCCAATGAGCCGCGGCGACCGTTTTTAATGATATCGCCGAGCGTATCTGTGCTCGATGGTTCGCCAACCAAGCAATAGGTGATTTTTTCATTGCGGGCTTCTAAGGCCTCAATGACTTTGACCGTACCATTGATGGAAGGACCTTCTTCATCGGAAGTGATTAAAAAGGCAATAGAGCCATTGTGCTCAGGGTGATTTTTGACAAAACGTTCAGATGCGATGGTAAAGGCGGCAATACCTGTTTTCATGTCAGCTGCACCGCGAGCCCATAGGTAACCATCAGCGATGGTTGGCGTAAATGGCGGATACGTCCAATTGTTTTCATCACCTGTTGGCACGACGTCGGTATGACCAGCAAAACAGATAACTGGATCAGTGGTGCCACGGCGCGCCCATAGATTTTTGACTTCTGCATGTTCGCCGCTTTGATCTCTATCACCATAGTACATAAACTCACAGTCAAAGCCCGCTCGCTCTAAGCGCTCTGACAGTATATCTTGGCAGCCATCATCATCTGGGGTGACGGAGGGACGTTCAAGTAGCGCAATACTTAAATCTAGCGTTTGCTGCTGATGGTTTTGTTGTTGATGGATGGTTTGTTTATTAAAGTCCGACATGAATAAACCTTTTTATTATAAATTAAAATGATAAATTTTTAAGATTGGCAGCCACGATACAATACAATCAGTCGTTGCTTGTTACTTGCTAATGTGTTTTAAATATTGTCTTCAACAAAAGGCACCAAACCATCACGGCGCATCCACGTCGCGATAGAGTAACGCTGACGATGGGCAATTTGTACTTGATGTTGTAGGTCACTGTCAAATATCACCAATCTATTGGCGACAGGCATGACGTTATGATGAACGCCATGTTTATCAATGATTTCTAGTGCGCCGCCGTCAGTTGGTTCCCATTCATCATTGAGGTAAAACACCGCAGAGATAACGCGTTCATCACGCCCAGCTGGATTGTCACTATGCCATTGATAGCCAAAACCCACCGGATAGCAAGCATAATGCGCTTCACTGTGGCGAATACCGGCAAATAAACTGCGATTAAATAAGGTGGCAAGCGCATTGATACTTTGCAAATAATAAAACCCAGCAAAGAAATTTTCCGTAATCCAGCGGATGCGATCACCGCGAATATCACTGACACGAATCCCAGCCGTCAGCTCTGCGTCACGATAGTCAATAAAACCACTCTCTGCTTGCAAGGCTAACAGCGCTTTCGTTTCAAAGACCTCATCAATAATGATCCAACCATCATCAACGAATAGATCTAGTTGTGTATCAGTCAGCTTATCTTGCCAACTGATATCAAAATCAGACTGTTGTAATACACGCTGAGTCAGTGGTTTTTGGCTTGGGTCATCGCTATGAGGAAACAGTAATGGTGGATTATCTTCTCCTATCGGATGATCAATCACCAACTTTGTCACATCAAGATTGCTAATAATCTCTGTCATTTCGTCTCACTATGGTCAGTTAGCTGGCAATACATAGCCAATCAATGCCTTTTTACCAAAACCATCGTTATCTTTTACTCTGCCTATGCTACCATAGATGTAATTTTTCTTATTTAAACTTTTGAGATTATGAACTATAAACACGCCTACCACGCTGGTAACTTTGCTGATGTGGTTAAACACATTTTATTGGTACAACTCCTTAATCAATTGGGGCAAAAAAACAAACCTTTTTATGTGCTTGATGCTTATGGTGGTCGCGGACTGTATTCACTGAGCAGTGAAGAAGCGCGCAAGACAGGTGAGGCCAAAGGTGGTATCCAAGCGTTACTAAATGCCAATACTGACAAGGCACCCGCTGCCGTCAAAGATTATATGGAAGGCATTAAGCAAGCCCGTTTCACTTATGACAATAAAGTCTACCCTGGTTCTCCTTGGTGGGTTGCCCATCATATCGAGAAAAATCCAGATGCGGGCGTGCGCGGTGAAGCTTTTGAAGCCAAAGCTAGCGAATATGATGCGCTAAACTATCAGTTGCACAAGTTACCCATTGGTATACAGCATCGTGATGCCTTTGAAGGTATTACCGCCGTTATTCCACCAAAAGAAAAGCGCGGTCTGATTTTTCTTGATCCGCCTTATGAGCAAGAGCACAAAGATTTTACACGCCTTATAAATTTACTCGTTGCTGCTTATAATAAATGGCCACAAGGCACTTACGCGCTTTGGTTCCCTATTAAGAACGTTGAAGCCGTTGAATTGTTCTATAAAAAACTGAAGCGTACTGAAATGCGCCGCCAGTTGGTTTGTGAGCTGAATATTTATCCAAATGATGTGGCGGTTGGTCTTAACGGTACAGGTTTACTGGTGATCAATCCACCTTGGCAGTTTGATAATCATGCACGTGAGATATTACGCTTCTTACAGCCTGCATTAAAAGTGGCTGATGCTCCAGACTTAACGCCTGATAGCGCAACCAATGTACGCTGGCTAGTCGGCGAATAACCATGTTAGTGAATAACTATGCCGGCAAATAAGGATATTGAGATGACTAACGTGCAATCACCTAAAGATGAATCAAATCATCCGCCTCTAAATGATGGATTGTTACAAGACAGCGCAGCAACCCAGCCGCCCTTTGTTGATGAGCATGATTTCAATATTCGCTTAGCGGATAATGAGAGTTATGATGGCTTGACCTTTGAAGTGATTGAAGCAGAAGTGGCTGAAGGCAAGCGCGTAGTCAGCCGCGGTGTCTATCTAGCACCAAATCTAATTACAACCTTGTCACTGCTATCTGGTTTTTATTCGATTTTGGCCAGTACGCAAGGCGAGTTCTACAAAGCTTCTTTAGCCATCTTTTTGTCCGCTATTCTCGACGGTGCTGATGGACGAGTGGCGCGTATGCTTAATGCGCAAAGCCCGTTTGGCGAGCAATATGATTCGCTTGCCGATATGCTGGCTTTTGGTGTTGCACCAGCGATCTTAGTTTATAGTTTTGCGCTGCAGCCGTTAGGTCGCATTGGCTTGGGGTGTGCGTTTGTCTTTACCGCCTGTGCTGCCTTCCGTCTGGCACGTTTTAACGTTCAGGTCGGTATTGTTGATAAAAAATACTTTGTCGGTTTGGCGAGTCCACTAGCTGCTATATTAGTAACGGCAGCGGTTATGGTCGCTGTCGACCATAATGAATGGGTTGGGCAGTACGATACGGCAGTCATGTTCTTATTTGCTGCTTGGGTGGTGATTTGTGGTTTACTGATGGTTAGTAACGTCAAATACTATAGCTTTAAAGAGTTTGATAAAAAGAAAGTACCTTTTGTGGTTCTAATAATCGGTGTGTTGGTCATGAGTATTGTGCTCTATGACATACCTGTCGGTATTTTAGCCATTGGTATTATCTATGCATTATCGGGTATTGTTACGACGATTAAAGTAAAAGCAAATTTTTAGAATTGATTGTTCGTGTCATATTAAGGAATTTACCGTAGGGTAAGTTCCTTTTTTTATGCGCTTTAGATATCAAGCTGGTTATCAGTGTATTCATCACGATAAGATAAAGAAGGACCAACTCATTTTTTAGCTAATGATCAGTGATAACGACTCATTAAAGAAACCTACTGTAATTGAGATGAAATAAGTACTCTTATTTACGAGCTTACCTCAGCCCAGCGCAAATAAACATACACTGCCATTCTGCCAATTTTTAGTCTAATCACCAAGATTATTCAAATTAAGGTGAATTATCTCTTGACTAAACATTCAAACCCTCTATAATACGCCCTCATCAAGACGAGCTGGAAGCTTTATATGTAAGATACATATAAATAACCCAATTCAATTGAATGAAACAAAACATAAAAAAGCTTGACAATTCAAATCATTATGATAAGATAGTCGGCTCGCTAGATAGCTTGACCTGAAAGGGATTAAGGCTAAATAGCAAGAGAATTACCCTATATATCAGTTACTGGACGACAGTGATTGAGCACTATTTAAAAGCATAACTAA
>NZ_JADQAH010000014.1:0-50945 GCF_022129225.1 Psychrobacter sp. Ps7
AATGAGCTAAAGAATGAGCTAAAGAATGAGCTAAAGAATGAGCTAAAGAATGAGCTAAAAGTGGTCAAAACCCTTATTTATGTAGGTTGGATATAAAATCTAGCGGCAATTTGATTAGACAAGTCGCCTATCTTTTTGAATAGTAAAACAATCTGTATCTCCCTCGAAACAAAAAAGTCATAAACAGCCCTTCACATTGCTAGAATATTTCTATAGAATACCGACCGTATGGTTTCTTTAATGTATATACATTATTAATATGTGATCAACTTGAAACAGGTAACCTAATTATGAGTCCCACCACTATTGCCTACGGTTATCTAGCCATCGCCATTATTTGCGAAGTGGTTGGCACGACCTTTTTAGTCAAGTCAGAGCAGTTTACGCGTTTGGTGCCGACCCTGATTATGGGCGTGCTTTATGCCATCTCGTTTTACTTGTTGACACAAACCATCAAAACCATACCGCTTGGTATTGCTTATGCACTATGGGGCGGGTTAGGAATTGTGCTGACATCGCTCGTTGGCTTAATATTTTTTAAGCAAAGTCTTGATACAGCAGCTGTGGTTGGTATCGCTATGATTGTGGGCGGTGTCGTGGTGATGAACTTATTCTCTAATTCTGTGGTGCACTGATATGGAAATGGAAAACGCTTACAAACGTAAAAAACAGCCCGAAGTTGTCCGTCGTGCGCTACTTGATCAGGCAGCGCGAATCACGTTAGAGCAGGGCTTATCAAAAGTGACTTTTCAGGCGGTCGCTGATGCGGTCGGGGTGACCAAGGGTGGGGTGATGCATCATTTCACCACTAAAAATGCACTCATTCTTGAAGTGTTTCATGATGCGATGGCTAGGTTTGAGGCAGAGGTTAATCAAGCCATGGCAGAAGACCCTGTGCGTTATGGCTCTTTTACTCGTGCCTATACCAATGCCACGATTAGCTTAGGCGAAAAGGGACAGGAAGAGCTCGATAGTCAAGCAACCTTATATGCATTGATGCTAGGCGATAGTGAGTTACGTGAGTTATGGGCCAAGTGGGCAAATGCACAATTAAAAAAACATCAAGAAACCGACAATACCGAAACATTATGTATGGTGCGTCTGGTGGCTGATGGTATTTGGCTCTCTGATTTTTCGGGGATTAGTATCTCAGATAAAGCCTCTATTCATAAGCGTTTGATAAAAATGACGCAACCTGAGAATGAATAAAACACTGTTCTCAAATGATTGCTCAAATAAGCTTTTTTATTATAGAAGCATTGAACGAACAGCTTATAGAAATAGACGATATAAATTTATTTTAAACATTTAACCCATGATGACATCATTTAGCATTAGCTTGTTTATAAGGCTTTTGCCAGTCGTTAATAGGAGCACCGCATGACAGATTCAAAAACAGACCTAAGCAACTTAACAGACATCATTGATTTAGAGAAGGTTCAAACCGCTTATATTAATGGTCGTTACTTAGCAATCGACGAATCGCTTGCTACTTTTGAAGACATCAATCCAGCCACGGGTGAAGTGTTAACTACCGTTCAGCAAACGACCAGTGAACAGATTGATGAAGCCGTAAAAGCGGCACAAAAAGGTCAAAAGGTTTGGGCGGCGATGACTGCCGTTGAGCGCAGTCGTATTTTGCTAAAGGCGGTTGCGATATTACGTGAGCGCAACGATGTACTCGCGTTACTTGAAACCAAAGACACGGGCAAAGCACTCTCTGAAACCAAATATGTCGATATCGTGACTGGTGCTGATGTCGTTGAGTATTATGCAGGGCTTGCGTCGATGATTGAAGGTCGTCAGATTCCATTGCGTGATACTAGCTTTGTCTATACTCGCCGTGAGCCACTTGGCGTGGTCGCTGGTATTGGTGCATGGAACTATCCGATTCAAATCGCGATGTGGAAAGCAGCACCAGCGTTAGCCGCTGGGAATGCGATGATTTTTAAACCTTCTGAAGTCACTCCTCTAACTGCGCTAAAACTGGCAGAAATATTGACAGAAGCAGGTCTGCCAGATGGCGTATTCAACGTCGTGCAAGGCGATTATAAAGTTGGCGAAGCATTAACTCAGCATCCAGACATCGCTAAAGTATCGTTTACTGGTGGCGTACCAACGGGTAAAAAAGTCATGGCGAGTGCGGCATCATCGTCGCTTAAAGACGTGACGTTAGAGCTTGGTGGTAAGTCGCCATTGATTATATTTGATGATGCGGACATCGATACCGCTGCTGACATCGCGATGATGGCGAACTTCTATAGCACGGGTCAAGTTTGTACCAATGGCACGCGGGTTTTCATTCCAAAAGCCTTACAAGCCAAATTTGAGCAAGCTATCTTGATACGTGTTGAGCGTATTAAGTTGGGCGATCCGATGGACGAAAATATTAATATGGGTCCATTGGTCAGCTTCCCACATATGGAAAGAGTGCTTGGTTATATCGAGCAAGGTAAGGCTAGCGGTGCACGTCTATTGACGGGTGGTGAACGTATCACAACAGGCAAATTGGCAAATGGCGCATTCGTCGCACCGACGGTATTCACTGATTGCACCGATGAAATGACTATCGTACGTGAGGAGATATTTGGCCCAGTGATGTCGATATTGACTTACGAAACCGAAGAAGAAGTCATTCGCCGTGCCAATGATACTGAGTATGGCTTGGCTGCAGGAGTCGTGACCGCTGATTTGACTCGCGCTCATCGCGTGATTGCACAGATTGAAGCGGGTATTTGCTGGTTAAATACGTGGGGCGAGTCGGCTGCACAAATGCCAGTGGGCGGTTATAAGCACTCAGGTATCGGTCGCGAAAACGGCATTGAAGCCCTTGAGCATTATACGCAGACCAAATCTATCCAAGTAGAGCTTGGTAATTTTGAATCGGTATTTTAATCACTTGTGCTGTGAAATTTTTAAAACGGTAAGGTTTGCGTGTTAGGACTAATTTGTCCTTTTGGCACCGCCTTACTGATATGAAATGATGGATTTTTTAATATTATGGAGCGTTTTATGACATCAACCACACCTGAATATGACTACATCATCGTCGGCGCAGGCTCAGCAGGCAATGTGCTGGCCACCCGTTTGACCGAAGATGCCAACATTAAGGTGTTGCTGTTAGAAGCGGGTCGTCCAGACCATCGCTTAGACTTTCGTACTCAGATGCCAGCGGCGCTCGCTATGCCGTTGCAAGGTACTACTTATAACTGGGGTTATAAAACCGATCCTGAGCCCTATATGAATAACCGCGTCATGGATTGTGGTCGTGGTAAAGGGTTAGGTGGCTCGTCTCTGATTAATGGGATGTGTTATATCCGTGGTAATGCCTTGGATTTTGACGATTGGGCTCAAATTAAAGGCTTAGAAGATTGGACGTATTTGGACTGCCTGCCTTATTTCAAAAAGCTAGAGAATCGCGACGCTGGCGAGAATGACTATCATGGTGTGGGCGGTCCTGTTGAGATGACCACCTCAAAACCAGGGGTCAATCCACTGTTTCAAGCAATGATTGAAGCAGGCGTGCAAGCTGGCTATCCAAGCACGGATGATTTAAACGGCTATCAGCAAGAAGGTTTTGGGCCGATGGATCGTTTTGTGACGCCTAATGGTCGCCGCGCGTCAACGGCACGTGGGTATCTCGACCGTGCTAAACCGCGCAGCAATATCACGATTTTGACGGGTGCGCTGACCGATGTTATTTTGTTTGATGGTAAGCGTGCTATCGGTGTAAAGGTAGAACATCAAGGTCAAACCAAGAACTTTCATGCGTCTCGTGAAGTGATTGTTTCATCGGGTGCTATTGCCTCGCCGCAATTATTGCAGCGCTCTGGTATTGGTCCTGGTCAATGGCTCAAAGATTTGGGCGTGACAGAAGTACTTGATTTACCCGGCGTTGGTAATAATCTCCAAGATCATCTAGAGCTGTATATGCAGTATGAATGTAAGCTGCCAGTGTCGATTGCGCCTGCCAATAAATGGTGGAATAAGCCAGCGATTGGCGCGGAATGGTTATTCAATGGTACAGGGCTTGGTGCTTCTAATCAGTTTGAAGGGGGCGGTTTTATTCGTACCGATGAGAAGTTTACCCATCCTAATATCCAGTACCACTTCTTGCCATTAGCAGTGCGCTACGATGGTCGTAGTGCCGTGAAGTCGCACAGTTTCCAAGCGCATGTGGGCTCATTGCGCTCGCCAAGTCGTGGTCGCGTCAAGCTGACCTCAAAAGACCCAAGCGCGCATCCGAGCATCTTGTTTAACTATATGTCTCACGACCAAGACTGGCACGAGTTCCGTGCGGCAATGCGCATCACCCGTGAAATTATGCATCAGCCAGCACTTGACCCTTATCGTGGTCGCTCGATTGCACCAACGGATGATCTAGTGACCGACGCACAGCTAGACGAATATGTTCGTAATCATAGCGAAACGGCTTATCATCCGTCGTGTACTTGTGCGATGGGTGAAGGTAATGATTCAGTCGTCAATGGCGAAGGACTCGTACACGGCATCGATGGCTTGCGCGTCGTTGATGCGTCGATTATGCCAAATATTATCAGTGGTAATCTAAACGCCACCACCATTATGCTTGCCGAAAAAATCGTCGATAAGATGCGTGGTAAGCAGTTGCCACGCTCGACGGTAGACTATTACGTTGCCAATGGTGCACCGCTTAGAACTGAGCCGATGCGCGCTTACCGCTCTACTGTATAAAGAGCTATATGAGCTATTAGGCAATGAAATATATAAGCAATTTCAATAAGAAGACCTTTCCACGCAAAGGTCTTTTTCATCAGCACTAATGTATTAAGTATTTTTAATACTGTTGTGGCTGCCTTTGATTGTCATTTAATTTTTTATTTACATTGCAGTTTTCATTTATTGGTACTGCTTTGTGCGTCATACAGTCCTCAAGTTATGACGGACAAATCAATATCAGACCCTGTTTAATTTACCTATTGAGGTCTTTTATGTACAGCTCGCCATCAAAAGATGCGACGAAACCCCTGACTCTAAACAAGACGGTTTTTTTAGGTTCAGCTATTATTTCTATTTTATTAATTATCTGGACGATTGCGTTTCCAGATTATAGTGAGACACTATTAAGCTCAAGCATGGCATGGGTATCAGAGAGTTTTGGCTGGTATTACATGCTGGTGGTTGCCGCTTATAGTATATTTGCACTATTTGTTGGTTTTTCTAAATACGGCGACATCAAGCTTGGGCAAGACCACGAAAAAGCCCAGTTTCCTTTCCTAGCATGGGCGGCGATGCTGTTCTCC
Source organism: Psychrobacter sp. Ps7 (assembly GCF_022129225.1). Classification (NCBI taxonomy): domain Bacteria; kingdom Pseudomonadati; phylum Pseudomonadota; class Gammaproteobacteria; order Moraxellales; family Moraxellaceae; genus Psychrobacter; species Psychrobacter sp. Ps7. Next base: position 5,283 of record NZ_JADQAH010000014.1, read on the forward strand.
GCGGGTATTGGTATTGATTTATTGTTTTTTGGTGCCTCTGAGCCATTGATGCATTATTTGACGCCGCATACGGGGCTGGAGCCTGCCAGTGCAGAAGCCATGCGTGAAGCACTTGCGCAAACCTTTTTACATTGGGGGCTACATGGTTGGGGTATTTATGCACTAATCGGTATGGCATTGGCGTACTTTGCGTATCGTAAAAACATGCCATTGGCGCTGCGTTCACCACTGACGCCTATCTTTGGCGAGCGCTTGATCAAAGGCTGGCTTGGCGATGGCATTGATACCTTTGGTGTTGTTTGCACCTTGATGGGTATTGCGACCAGTTTAGGCATTGGGGTATTGCAGGCCAATGCTGGATTGACCCATGTTTTCGGTATTGAATCTAGCAAAACAGTACAGACGCTTATTATTGTGGGTGTCGTTGCTGCTGCGGCTATTTCGGCGATGACAGGTGTGGAAAAGGGCGTCCGCCGCTTATCTGAATTTAATATGCTATCATCGATATTGCTATTAATCGCCATATTGGTGATGGGTAATACGGTGTATTTGCTGAATACTTTTACCCAAAATATTGGTCAATACTTTCAAACCATTCTCTTTAAAACTTTTGATGTATATGCCTATGACGGTACTGCTGGTGCTGATTGGAAGTCAGGCTGGACGATATTTTTCTGGGCATGGTGGGTCGCTTGGGCACCGTTTGTTGGTCTATTTATCGCGCGTATTAGCCGTGGTCGTACCTTGCGTGAGTTTGTCTTTGGCGTGATGTTTATTCCGCTTGGTTTCATTTTTGCCTGGTTCTCTATCTTTGGTAATTCAGCGATAGACTTGGTTGCTAATGGTGCAACTGAACTTGGTGAAATCGCTGTCAATGATGCTGCCATGGGTATGTTTGCCTTGTTCGAGTATTTTCCTTACAGTGACGTTTTGTCGTTCGCTGGTGTGGTTATTGGTTTAGTCTTCTTTGTGACCTCAGCGGATTCAGGCGCGTTAGTATTAGCGAACTTGAGCTCACGCGGCATGACCAATGACACCGATGCTCCGGTTTGGTTGCGTCTGTTTTGGGCAGCGGCAACGGGTCTTATCACTTTAGGACTATTATTTGCTGGTGGCTTTGCGTCATTGCAGTCAGTATCTGTGATTGCTGGTTTGCCATTCTCGCTTATCCTTGTACTTTATATGGTGTCGATGTGGAGGTCGTTAAAAGAAGAAGGCAATAAACGTAAGGCCAGTACGATTGGTACGGCTAATGTGCTGGATAGTGGTAAGAGCTGGAAAGCACGCTTGCAACGTATCGTCAGTTTCCCTAGACATGCACAAGTTGAACGCTTTTTACAAAATGTGGTTAGACCTGCCATGACAGAAGTTGAAAAAGAATTTGCGGCAGGCGGTCTAAAAACCTCTTTGGACATCCGTAACCCTGAACATATCGGACAAGATATAGATGAAGGCATGGATGAAAGTAGCGGTCAAATAGATGGTCTAAAATTACGGGTTGGACACGGTGATGAAGACGACTTTATTTATGAAGTTAACTTGATTAAAGCTGAGCGTCCTAACTTTACATTGAGCACCTCAACTAAGAATGCAGAGTACTATTATCGTGCAGAAGTGTTCTTAAGTGAAGGCTCGCAAGAGTATGACTTGGTAGGTTACTCCAAAGAGCAAGTGTTGGTCGATATCTTAAATCAGTACGAGCGCCATTTGCAGTATCTCCATTTAGAGCGTTAATTGATTTATCAAGATGTCCTGAATATTTAAGTAAAAACACTTAAGTAAAAACATCGTAACAAACAACCCCATAAGTTGAATGCAGCTTATGGGGTTTGTTTTATGAAAAATAAAATAAGTAGATATAGGGTAAAATATATAAAGATACGTTTCGGGTTATCAGTTTCGAAATATCAGCAAAGGATAAGTTTGTGACCACATTAAAGTACATCGCTCATTATTCTGAGCAAGTTCAGACCCAAGCGGCATTGCTGATTAGCGATGGTAAATTGGGCGCATATCTAGAAAAAAAGTATCCCACTCAGCACCAAATAAAAAGTGATAAGGCGCTTTATCAGTATATCAATGAGATAAAAAACCAATATATGCGCAAAGTGGGACAGCTATCGAATGTCAGTTATAGCAGTAAATTAACGGTCCTCAAGCATGCGCTAGGTATTCATACCACCCAGTCTCGCATACAGGGCAGTAAGCTCAAATCGCACAACAGCATCACCGTGGCCAGCTTATTTCAAGAAGCGCCGCCTGAGTTTTTGCGGATGATTGTTGTGCATGAGTTGGCGCATTTTAAAGAGCATGAGCACAACAAAGCGTTTTATCAATTATGCTGTCATATGGAGCCTGAGTATCATCAGTTTGAGCTTGATACGCGGTTGTGGTTGCACTGGCGCGAATTGAGTTGATCGCAGTGCTGTATTCTTTTCTTCTCAAAATGAGGACACGCCACAGATTGTATTTCTTATCATAACTTTCTTATCATAAATAATATTATATATTTTATTAATATATTTTAGTGTATAATTTAATAACGATGATTTTAATGGTTGTTGATAAATGGAGAAGATGATGAAACGGATAGTTGCTACTGCACTTGCTATAAGCGCCGCCTCACTGATGGTTGGCTGTACAGCGACCAATGCCATGTCACAAAAGAGTGACGTCATTCCAGAGAATAAAAAATCGACGCCATCGGTGTTGATAAATGTGACATCAGACGATGCTCAAGTGCAGCTGATGTCGATGGTGCTAACTATGCAATCCGCGCAGCAAGGTGCCAATACTCGAGTATTGCTTTGCGGCCCAGCCGGTGATATGGCGCTCCGCGTAGCACCCGATAATGCAACAACCGGACAGCCACCTAAAAACATGAGCCCACAAGGTTTGATGCAAATGGTCATGAAGAATACCAATACCAAGGTTGAGGTTTGTGCGCTTTATCTACCGGGTAAGGGTATTGACCAATCGGCACTGATTGACGGCGTGAGTGCTGCTGATCCTGCTGGCATCGGGGCGTTAATGGTCGATCAAACCACCAAGATAATGAGCTTTTAAGCAGATAAAAAATAATTAGTAGTTTGATGAATAAAAAGGGTGTGATATCGACTATCGCATCCTTTTTTTGTGTCAGTCATTTTGGCTAGTGGAATTGCGTTATAATCCCAGCTAAGCACTGTTTACCAAGTAATATTCGCCAAGTACTCTTGGCTGAAAAACAAGTACCATAGATCCTAATTCATAAAAGGTTATGAGCAATGATTAATACCAAAATTTACAAAGCAATTTATACTTTAGCTGAAGAGTTATTGGAAGCTGATCGTATAGGCAATCAAGCAGCATTTGATGGGTTTTATGCTGAATTAGAAGCCATTTGTAATGATAATGAAAACACCGATAAAGACCATCCAGAACAGTGGGAAACATTGGCTGACTTTACCGAAGATTTAGACGAAGCCTTAGTTATTTATGATAAGGCCTTAGCCAAAGCGACTGCGATTAATTCAAAAGACCACATGTCATCGATTGCCTTTTCTATGGCGGTTCTACAGATCGAAATGGGTGAAAAGGATGCGGCTATTCTAAATCTACAGAATGCCAAAGTCACGGCTAATAAGATTGAGGATAAAGAGTTTAAGGTTGAGATAGACGAGCTGCTTACCAAGTTGTTGGCTGAATAACTTCGATACTGAGTACTGAAAAAGCTTCAACTAAGCAGGAATGATTTGTTATGCAAAACCTACCTATTGCAATCATCGGTGGTGGTTTGAGTGGCTTATATGCAGCATTTTTATTAGAGCAACGAGGCATCGATTATATATTGCTTGAGGCGCGTGATAGATTGGGCGGGCGCATCGCTGTTGCGAAATCATCAGTAGATCAGAATGCTAGTAGACACAGTGTCGATAATGAAAAATCAAACGATGGCTTCGACTTAGGGCCATCGTGGTTTTGGCCAGAGTATCAGCCGCAGTTGAGCAGTCTTATTGAAACGTTGAATTTACCACGTTTTGCGCAATTCGAGGACGGCGACATGATGGTTGAACGTGCTGCCAATCAGTTACCTATCCGTACCCAAGGCTATCAAAGCTCGCCACCGTCTATGCGCCTCGTCGGTGGTATGGCAGCGCTCATTGATGCTCTGTATGCGCGCTTAAATCCTACGCGCATGATCACAGGGCAAATCGTAAAGTGTGTGATCAAGACTGATCACTATATCGACATAGAGAGCGAGAGCAGCGCTGAACAGATGACAGCTGGTCAAATAACTACTTATCACGCGCAGCATGTGCTCCTTGCGCTACCGCCTCGTTTGGCTGTGGCTAATCTTCTATTCGAGCCAGCTTTACCGCAGGATTTGGTGGCAGAGTGGCAAGAGACCGCGACATGGATGGCGCCACATGCCAAATATGTGGCGGTTTATGAGTCGCCGTTTTGGCGCAATCAAGGACTATCGGGTTCAGCGCGAAGTGCAGTAGGACCGCTTACTGAGATTCACGATGCGTCCTTGGTAGAGGGCGAAGGTGCATTGTTTGGCTTCTTTGGGGTTCCTGCTCACGTCCGTCAAAGCGTCTCAGAAATGGAGCTAAAAGCCCATTGCCGAGCGCAGTTGGTACGTTTGTTTGGTGTACAGGCAGATAAGCCGACGGCTGAATATCTGAAAGACTGGGCGCAAGATTCATTGACAGCGACGCCTGCTGATGCCAGTGGTGCTGGTCAACATGCTGTCGCACCGAACGCTAAGCCAAATAGAGGGGTATGGCAAGACTGCCTAACGGGCAGCGCAAGCGAATGGTCAGAGGCGTTCCCCGGTTATATTGCTGGTGCTATCGACGCAGCACATAAGGCAGTACAAGGTTTAGATTTAGGTTTGTCTGATGGGCTATCGTCATCAGCGTCGCTACCCAATAGGATAGTTGATGAGTGAGTCTTTAGAACAGCAAGCTTCTCGCAACACCAGCATATGGCTCATCCCTTTTGCTTGCTTGTTAGGCGGAGGAGGTCTGATTGGTATTTCTACCAATTTGGCAAAATATGCTGGTGAGATAGGTGTTACACCACTGGCATTTCTCTTTTGGTCCATCACGGGCGCTGCTGCTATTTTATTGATCGTTGCATTAATACGCCACGAATTACCTCCCTTAAATGCGCGTAGTTTTGAATACTATTTTGTGGCGGCGCTCATCAGTGTTGCAGGTTCTAATTTACTACTGTTTTCGGCTATTCCACATGTGGGTGCAGGTTTCGTCGCGCTCATTATCTCGCTTCCACCATTGTTGACTTATCTTGGTGCATTGGCACTGAGGATGGAGCGATTTAATATCGTCCGTGCTTTGGGTGTGGCCGCGGCGCTTCTTGGCGCAGGAGTATTGGCAGCGCGTAAGTTTTCGACGCCAGACGCCAGTACTTTTTGGATTTTGATCGCGCTTTGCGGGCCAGTATTATTGGCTATTGGTAATATATATCGCACCTTACGCTGGCCTGATAAGGCATCGCCCAGTGCACTCGCGCCAGGTATGCTAATCGCGGCTTCGCTATTGCTGCTGTCATTTAGTGTATTGCCTAATTTTTCAGTGAATATGCCGCTAGACTGGTTGCCGCTAGGTTTGATTGGCATACAAGCCGCCGTATTTGCAGGTCAGTTCTTATTGTTGTTTTTATTACAAAAAACCGGCGGTCCTGTTTTATTAAGTTTATTAGGTTCGGTCGGCGCAGTTGTCGGTGTGCCAGTGGCTATTTTTTTGCAGGGTGAGATGCCGCCAGAAGGGTTGTTTTTGGGTGCTTCATTGATCGCACTGGGCGTTGGTTTGGTAACATGGGGCTGGGTGAAAATGGCGACCACATCGACAGAAACTACGTAAAGATGACCATTAGGATATAGCGCTCATAAATACGCCAACCTATAAACTAATGAACTTACTAGGGCATATGTTTGCACTGCAACTATCCAAAAATGTAGCCATGTAAAAATGTCGCTATATAGAAATGCTACTATTTAAAAATGTCACTATGCGACCCTCACAGTGATCATTTTTTATCTAATCCAACCTCACAAAACCTCGTTAAAACGTAAATATTACCGTTACTGCCAATCTATAATTTATCTACAGCCATTTTAGCAATCAGCATGGCTAGGTATGAGTGTTCAACAGAGCATCATAATTGGTTACGATTATCTCAAATCAGTTTTTGTGAGTAACACAAAAAAGGAGTATAAATATCGTGGTTATTCCTATCATGGATTAAGGCGATGCATGCAGCCAAGCGTTATCGATTGTTAAATAATGTCACGATTGTCATTAGTATTATCGGCGTAGCCATTGCTTTATTAGACAGTGGCTTCACGCTGCCGATGTGGTTACAACAGGTTTTCCATATTTTTTATCTGGCGATTATTTTTTTAGGCTTTGTTGTGACGGCAGGTCGTTACCTCTATAGCAAAAAGCCGCTGACCCTAAATAAAGTCGCGGTCTTTGACTTACTGACCAGTATTGCGATTGTCATTTTACTGGTAGCGCATTTCACTGATTTAGTGCGTTCTGGGATGTCGGTCGCTGTTGATGGCTTCGTTGCCATTAAAATTGCCGTCTTTGTGACCTTTATTCGTGAAATATCTGACCACGATTTTAATCTCAATCGTACCTTTCTAAACCCTGCACAGTTTTTTATCTTAAGCTTCCTGTCATTAGTATTGGTCGGTGCATTGCTACTGATGATGCCCAATGCAACGACGCAGCCGCTGTCTTTCATTGATGCGCTCTTTACCGCGACCAGTGCTGTCTGTGTGACTGGTCTCATCGTGGTAGATACGGCGACTTATTTCACGACTTTTGGGCAAGTCATTATCATGGGGCTGATACAGATCGGCGGCTTGGGTATTTTGACCTTTGTGACGTATTTTAGTTATTTCTTCAAGGGTGGTGTCAGTTATGAGACGCAGGCGAGCATCAGTGAGATGTCCTACATGCGCGGCATGGGTGATGTGGTATCGACCCTCAAATCCATCTTATACGTGACATTTGCCGTTGAGGCAGTGGCTGCGGCACTCATTTATATCAGTATTTATGACATACCAGATATGGATTGGTCTGAGCAGTTATTCTTCTCTGTTTTCCATGCGATTTCTGCGTTCTGTAATGCTGGATTTTCTACATTTAGCGCTGGCATGTATGATGACGCGCTACGTTTTAATTACCCATTACAACTGATTATCGCCACGACCTTTATCTTTGGTGGCATGGGTTTTGTCATTGTGGTCAATGTGCTGCGTTATTTGCGTGATCGTGCAGAGCGCCTGATATATCGGCATGATAAGCGTTATATTTATCGACCATGGTTGCTTAATATTAATAGCCGCATAACCTTGATTACGACGGGTGCTTTATTGTTGGTAGGTCTCATCGGTGTGATGATATTTGAATATAACAATGTGCTGGCAGACCATCGCAGTTTTTTCGGTAAGCTTGTCACAGGGCTATTTACTGCTGCCACGCCGCGAACCGCAGGATTTAATACCATCGACATGGGTGAACTCGCGTTTCCCACGATTATGTTGACGATATTTTTGATGTGGATTGGTGCTTCGCCAAACTCGACGGGCGGTGGTATCAAAACCAGTACGTTTGCGATTGCCCTGTTAAACACTTTGAGTTTGGCACGTGGTCAGACCAATGTTGAGGTCTTTAAGCGGCAGATTGCTGAAATTTCAATTCGCCGTGCATTTTCTATTATGTGGCTGTCTTTATTGGTCATCGGTATGGGGGTGACGCTCATCAGCTATGATCAACCGGAGCTTGATTTAATCAAGGTGGTTTTTGAGTGCTTTTCAGCTTACAGCACTGTGGGATTAAGTCTGAATTTGACAACAGAGTTATCAGATTTTAGCAAAATGGTGGTGTCAGTCATTATGTTTGTTGGGCGTGTCAGCATGTTGACCATCTTTATTGCCCTACTTAAAAATAGACGCCAGCGCAATTATCGCTATCCAACTGAAGAAATCACGATCAATTAAATGGTCGTAAATAAGCCATTTCATCATTAAAAAATACTGAAAAAGGTTAATAAGGTTATGAAATATATCATCGTAGGGCTAGGGAACTTTGGCTCATCGCTAGGCATGGCGTTGACCCGTCAGGGGCATGAAGTGATTGCCATTGACAGCAGCATGCAAAAGGTTGAGGCATATAAGGAAGTCATCTCTCATACCATCTGTATGGATGCCACGGATGAATATACCGTCAATGGTTTACCGATTATCGACACCGATATCGTTATTGTCGCAATCGGTGAAGACCAAGGCGCAAATGTCATGGCGACGGCATTATTTAAAACCCTAAAAGCAAAACGTTTGATCAGTCGTAGTATTAATCCATTGCACGAAAAAGTGTTGCAAGCTATCGGTGTGGACGACCTTATCCACCCTGAAAAAGAGGCGGCCAATCGCTGGGCCAAACGGCTATCGCTACGTTATTTCGTCGACTCGTTTGAGTTGAGTGATCATTTCAGTATGGTAGAGATTAGCATTCCCAAGTCGTTGATTGGTCAGACCGTTGATGACTTGCAATTGGAGCAAAAGTTCAATATTCGATTGCTTAGTACCCTGCGCTATGAGTATTATGAAGACAGCTTTGGTCGTACGCAAAGTAAGCCTAGTATTAAAGGTTTGGCGGCGCCTGAGCAAATATTGCAAGATAAAGACGTATTGATCATCTACGGTGCTAACAAGCATATCAACGAGTTTCTGCGTAGTGTCGGTGTAAAAATCAAATAAACATTTGCAACAGCCGTGACATGAAAAGGCAAAGGGGAAACTTATGAGTAAGCGCACTATATCCGTCTTGTTGCTTGCGACGATGGCATTGTTGTCCGGCTGTGATCAGACGCCGCAAGACCCGAACGTGTTGTATTCAGAAAAACATCAAGACCCCATTCAAGAGCTGGAGATGACAACAGCTATTGATCGTAGCCAGTTTGCCTATAAACAAACCTTTTATGTGCCCATTTATTCTGACATCTACACCGATAGAGACAATCGTAAAGTCTTGCTATCAGCGACTTTGAGTGTACGCAATACCACGCTAAAAAAATCACTGTATATCAATAAAATTGACTACTATGGCACTGATGGAACCTTTATAAAATCCTATTTAACCAAACCGATTGAGCTTCCAGCAATGGCCACGCTCAATTATATCGTCGAAAAAGAAGAGGATAAAGGCGGATCGGGCGCCAACTTTATCATCGAAGTCGAAGGGATAGACGAGACGGTCAAGCCCGTCATTGAGGCGGTGATGATCGGTAATTTTAGCAATAAAGGCTTTGCATTTAGTACAGAAGGTACGCCAGTGGTGCATTGATTAAAGATAATGAAATCCAAGGAAGGGATATGTCTGCAACCAAAGAAGAAATTGTCGCCTTTATGGCGTTGGAATTTCCACAAACTAAATGTGTCATCGAGGCAGTCGGTGACAATCGCTCGACCTTATCACACGATATTGGTATCAATGAATTGCGTCCCGGTGGTACGGTCTCTGGACCAGTATTGATGAGCATCGCTGATGTGGCTCTCTATGTGGCGATACTTGGTAAAATAGGTATTGTGCCATTAACGGTGACGACGAGCTTGACCATTAACTTCCTGCGCAAACCCTCAGCAGAAGCACGTATTATCGCTGAGTGTACGTTGATGAAAGTTGGGCGCACGCTAATCGTTGGCGAGGTTGCGCTTTATTCTGAAGGCTCTCGCGACATGGTGGCTCACGTAGTTGGCACGTATTCCGTACCGCCTCAGCACGTTTAGCTATTTTTAGCCCATTTTTAAAATGAGGACAGTCTCTAAAAAAGCAGTGCTATAAAAATCAATGTCATAAAATTAACGCTGATAAGGACTGCTACTGTTTGGTTGCCTCGACCTGAATGTTTAAATGAAGGTTTTTAGTGACGCCAAACCACGCATATTTATCGATATTCCATTTGGTGCGATCAATCATCGCCGTAAAATCCCCACCACAAATATCTTTTTTGAGCGTAGGGTGTAGATAACAGTCAAACTTAGTCGCTGTTAAGCTAATAGGATGGGTTTCGCCATGCAGCGTTAGATGACCGTCTACTTTTGTGACCATTGGGCGTGATTTGTCTTGGCTAAAATACCATTTGTTAGAATCAAAACGTGCCAATGGAAAGCGCTGCATATCAAAGAAGCTAGGGCCTGTCAAAGTCTGATTAAATGCTTTATTTCCCGTATTTAGAGAGCTGATCGGAATGACCAAGGAGATATTGCCAGTTTGTAAGCTTGAGTCATATTGCAGTTGACCTTGGACATTATAAAAGCCGCCCGCAGTGGCAGGGGATTGGAAGCGTTCAATGGCAAAGCGCACATGGGTGCCAGCAGGATTGATGGTATAACTGGCGGCATGACTGCTATGTGCAGCGCTTATTATTAGTAATGGTAGTGTTAATGCCAATGTCAGTAAAGGGTAGATATTTGATTTTTTTAGAATAAAAGATAGGATGCTCATAGCTACATTCCTTTGCGGGCTATTGATAAATAAAGAACGTCGTCGACGAGCGCAATCCATGCTGTTACTCAATGTTAAGTCAGGCAACAATGACTATTTATACATTATTTATCAAATACTTAGTAGCTTTATTTTTATAAGACTATCATTATTAATTTGGCTATTATTCAACAGTTAAGATTGGGTTTTCGACGATTTTTGAAAGCTTGCCGTATCAGATTTTTTGCCATTAGCATTGATACTGTTGGCTTTATTCGCTGCTGGGTATTTAAAAAATAGCGTTGCAAGTGCGCAGGTTATGGTCAATGACAGAAGCATCGATACTAATGTATGACTAAAAAAGTGATCACCAAACAGCATCTTATACAATCCCATCGTCCATCCTACGACCGTGACTATTTCAAATATTCTATAGCGATACTGATGGAGAGTGGGCAAAAATGCCAAGCCATATAGAGAAAATCCGGCACTGGCATGAGCCGCTGGGAAGCACTTGGCAGGCGTGTTAGCGACTATATTTTGCCAAACGTTTAGATAAGGCAAGTCGCCACCAAACAGTATTAAATGATTGGGGCAACTGACATGAGTCACACCTTTGAGTAGCGCAATCATACTGGGAACGGCAATTAAAACAAGCAGTAGATAACTTATTTCACGCGTGGATAAAGGCGTGAGCCGTTTATCGTACTTAGCATTTTTTATTACCAGATTGATATCTGAATCCTGTTTATGTCTCAGAATTAGAACGGCTATGAGATAAATGCCAAGCAAGATGAGTAGCAATTTAGGTAAGTCATAAAAAATAAAGGCAAAAGGTTGTGTGCCTTTTTCTAGTAGCCAGTGTCCATTAGTGTAAAAAAGCTCACTAATATGAATGTCTAATTGGCTGTGCTCAAACAGCAGTGTCGCTATGATGGTCAAGCATAGGAGTTTAAGCCAGACTCCATTGGCTGAATATGTTTTCAAAATACAACACTCAATAATGCCATCATCCACAAGATAAATAGCAGTAGTAATGCCAAAAATTGTGCCGCAGAGCCAACATCTTTGGCTATCTTTGCCAGTGGATGCTTGGCGGTCGATGTGTGATCGACACTGGCTTCGATTCCAGTGTTAATGAGTTCGACGATTAATGATACGAAAGAAGCGACGACCAGCAGCATTTTGACGCTGATAGTGAAAGGGCACAATATAATAGCCATGGATAATATGAGATTGAGCCAAAATACTTGTCGAAAAGCCGCCTCAAATTTGTAAGCTGCTTTGAAGCCATCTAGAGAGTAATAAGCGGCTTTTATAATACGGTAAAATCCTGTTTTACCCTTGGCATCACTGGCATAGCTATGAGGTAGCAGTTGTTTTTTGCCTGTTATTGGGCTTAAAGCCCCACGACTGGCCGACTGGTCTTCAAGATTAATAGGGTTTGCTTTATTCATATCAAATGCTTCACAGTCTATTAATATCAAGGTATGCGGTAAATGTTAACCATTTAACCATGGTCGAATGTTCAACATGCCCTAAGTATAAGCAGGCAGGCATTAAGAAAACGTTAAGCTTTTTTAAAATAAAGATCTTCTCTAATGATAATTGATGATAAAGGTACTGCCACCTAACGGATTGACTTGATGGGTAAGCTGCCAGCCCATATGTGTCATGATGCGCTGTACGATACTGAGTCCCAAGCCTGTGCCTTCTACTGGATAATGGGCGTCAGCTGCCGATGACGATTCTGTATCCAATGAGATGTCTTTATACTGCTGCTCTAGACGCTCAAATCTCTCGTATAGCAGCGGCATCATCACTTCAGGAATACCTAGACCAGTATCAGTGACGGTGATTTTTTCAGCATCGATAGTGATGATGACCTCACCCTCATCGGTGTACTGAAACGCATTTTTTATCAAATTACCCAGTGCCATTTTTAGCAGTTCAGGTCGTACGTGTGCGACATACAGCTGTTCTGCGACTATTTTACAAGTGACTGACTTATGGCGAAGCAAGTAATTTAAGCGCTGTACTTCATTTAACGCGATGTCATTGATAGACGTTGGCGGTGCATCCAGTTTTTCAGGAGCACGAGACAGCAATAATAAGGCGCTGATAATCTCCGAGGTTTCTTTGGCGGTCGTACTGATACGAGTGGCAAATGCGCTCAAGTGAGGGTCGTTTTCTAGTTGTGAGGACAATACTTCTGATGCCCCCATGATAATCGTCAAAGGCGTGCGCAGCTCGTGACTGACATCACCAGTAAATAGCTGCTCGCGTTTGAGGTACTGCTCAAGTTTGTGGTTTTTTTCATCGATTGCGCGTGCTAACACGCCAACCTCGGAGGGCAGATGCGTCAACTCCGTCAAGTTGCGATGATCTGTTTCTACGGCTTGCTTTAAGTCTAATAAAGGCTTAATGATTTGCTTGGAGGACAGCGATGAAAATATCGCTGCAATCAATAAGCTCAAAATGACTGCTACTTTTAAGGCGTTGGCAAATATGTCTTCTAAATGCTCAAATATGGCCAAAACAGGGTAGTTCCCCATCACCATTTTAGTGTTTTCTAAGTAAGTTAAAATGTAGTTTTCTTTGTCTTTTTTATAATTAAAAAAATGTAACTCTGTTGTCGATTGACCATTTTTAGTGGTGACAGTGACGGGCATCTCTTGTACGGTTTGGGTGGCCAGTTTTTGCAGATTGCTCGGTGCGTTATCGAAGCGATAAATCTTAATACCCGGTTCAGCGGTATAAATAGGCTGATCGCCTTCTTTTTCTTGGCTAAGCTCTAACTGTTGCAATAAGCGAGCTTTGACCAGCTGTTGCTCCATTCTGACTTCGGCATACATGAAAATACTGACGAAAGTGGCACACAGTAATAGGGCAAATAACAAGTAGGAGAGTCGAAACTTATTGGCGATGGAGTCGATATTAAACATGATATTTACTTCGTTGTGAAAGACGATATGAAAGACGTTGTGAAAGACGTTGAAAGTCAAATAAGGACATCAGCCGATGATTTTTTAGGCTTTATCAGGATCAATAATTTGATAACCGACACCGGGCAACGTGACTATCATGATTTTATCGAACGGCTTATCTACCTGCGCACGGACCCCATGCATGTGAGTGCGCAGTGCATCACTGCTTGGTATGTCATCGCCCCACACCTTTTCTTCTAGCTCGGTTTTGCTAACCACGCGCGGCGCCGCACTCATCAAGGTATGTAGTATTTTGAAGCCTGTGGGTGTGAGTTTTAGCGACTTACCTTCACGTGTAATCGTATGCTCACTATGATTTAAAGACAATGTGCCAACGGTTAAACCATGCTCAAAATGATCGTCTTTATGTCGGCGTATGAGAGCCTTAATACGAGATTCTAATTCCGCCAATGAGAAAGGCTTAACCAGATAATCGTCAGCGCCACTATCGAATCCTGCCACTTTATCTAAAATCGTATCGCGAGCGGTCAGCATCAATACTGGCGTTTTGTCATGTAGCTCTTCCCTGAGCTTTTTGCACAGTTTAGTGCCATGCATACCCGGCAGCATGACATCTAACAAGATGACGTCATATCGATTATTCGATGCGAGCGTTAAGCCACTAATGCCATTATGGGCATTGTCTAGCTCAAAGCCTTTCGGCTCAAAAAAAGCATAAATATTGGCGACGATATCGGGATTGTCTTCAATGATTAGTATCTTGTACATGAGTATTATTACCTAAAAAGGCAGAGCGATGATAAAGAATTCAATTAGCCACTTTAAAAAAGGTGGGTGCTGCTTTGGTTTCGTCAGTGGTGATACCAAAAAACTGAAGCAAGGTTGGCGTAATAAAATCATGTGATACGGGCTGATCAATCATGTTAGTTAGGCTACTCTTAGCAATAGTGCTGCTATCAATGCCGTTGCCAGTCGGTGACCAAATAATCACTGGCACGTGCTTTTGTGCATTTGGCGCAATAGCGTATGGCAGACCATGCAAGTAAATATTGTTTTCGCCCAAACTTTCTCCATGATCACTAATATATACCATCACCACCTCATAATCTTGCTCATAGGGTTTTAAGGTGTCGATCACGCTATTTAAAAAATAATCTGTATAACGAATGGCATTGTCATAACCATTGATAACCGATTGGCTGTCGCATTTCGATAGCTCATTGGTCATACAGACCGGCTGATATTCTGCAAAATTTTTAGGGTAACGCTTAAAATAGGCGGGTCCATGATTGCCCATTTGATGCAGCAAAATAAGTGTGTCTTTAGGTGTCTCTTTCTGTGAGCTGCCTGACTTAACCAGTTTATCAAAACCATCAAGCATGCCTATGTCTCGACACTCAATATCACAATCTGGATTGAGCGCGGCTGTTTTATAATCCTCAAAAGTTACGCGGTCAGCCACCCCTTTGGCGCTAGAGTTATTGTCTCGCCAAACGACATTGACGCCTTGCTTGTGTAGTGTATCGAGCACGTTTTCATTATAGCTAGCGCTATCAGGGTCATAATTTTCTCTATTGGCGTAGCTAAACATGCAGGGTACTGAATAGGCGGTAGATGTGCCGCATGACGAGGCGTCTTTAAAGCTGTAGATGTCTGATTGTTTTGAAAGCAAAGGTGTGGTGTTGCGCGCATAACCGTTCAAGCCAATATGGTCAGCGCGAACGGTTTCTCCTACTACAAATACCATCAACTTAGGTTTTACAGCGCTGTTGCTAGTGTTGCTAGTGTTAAAAGTAATACTGCGTTTTGCATCTGTGCCATGAGGAATTAGCGTATCGGGACGACGGCGCTCAGCGATATAATCAGTACCCAGTTTGATAACAGAGTAAACAGGGGTAATAGGATTGACATAACTACGGACTATTTTGTGCTGGCGAAAAAAGCTGGCGTATTGATCACCAAATGGCATCAGACACACCGCTATCAATACGATAGATAATAATAGGGTGACTGATTTTTGAAGGGTTGCTTGTTGCCAAGACAATCGCTTTAGACGAATGTTACCAATCATAAAAGCAGGCACTATACCTAGTAAAAACAGGCGAATAAATAGACTGGGCGCCATTAATCCCATGGCTTCTGCTTGATCGGTTTGTAAGCCGTTAATGAGCATATCACGATTAAATATCGTCCCGTAGGCGTCGGTAAAGTAACCACAGATAGCTGCAATCAGCACCATTATGATAAGCACTACTTTTGCCGTTGAGCGATAACACAGCAGTGACAACACCAACCACATCAGCCCAAATAATAAGCCTGTGATGGAAAAAATAAAGCCCGTGTTTGTGCTAAATGGATAAACGCTGAGTACTTGCTCAAAAAAGCCAATATTCGCCGTCGCTACTAAGTACAGAGCAACAACTATGATCAGATGATTGAGATTAATCTCGCGATTATAGAGCTTGCTTAGGGAGCGGCTTTTTTTATTGGCTTTGGGCGCAGCGATTTTGGCGGCTTGAGATATTGACATACAAGTACTTCTCAACAGGATGGTAAGGAGTGTAATGCCTTACAGTAACAAGTACGCTGTTAAGAAGATGTTAAGGTAGTTGAATTCAATAAGATATTAGGACATACCAACAACCTAAAAGATGACACATCCTAATTTAATCCTGTGCGAAAGAGCGTACCAACGACAACAAAGGCGACAGAAAACAAAGTGACCAATATGATATTGATTGAAAATCCTTTCAGGGTCTGAACAGACAATCTGGGTATTCGATAGAAACGAGCGTGCAAGGCAATCAGAACAGTCATTAGCAATAATAGTAACTTGAGACTAATAAGAATACTAAAATCATTATCAAGTTTAAACCATGCAGCAATGTTGGGTAATAGCTGGTAGGCCATCCAAAGACCAGTGATTATTTGCAGCACCAAAGCCGGCATCCCAACCCTCTCAAACAGCTGCTCAAATTGCATCAGACCATCAATATTTCGGGATGATAGTGCTTTTGGTAATACCACCAAGGTCAAAATCAGATGCCCACCTGTCCAGACAGTAGCGCCTAACAAGTGTAGTATGAGTATATAGTTAAGCATAGATAACAATCCTTAAATGCCACTGACATAGGGCTTTATGTCGATTAACTGAGGTACTTAATCATGAAACGCGTCGCACAATTACAACCATTATCTCGTCAACATCATCTAGGTCTAAATCTATCTCGCCATGCTAAAGAGTGTGCTGATGAACCTAACGCAATTGCCGAGCATTGGCTAAATATCACGTCTTATATTAACGAGATGCAACAGCATTTTCAGATTGAAGACAATCTAATGGCTCATGCCTTACAGCCTCATATCAGCTCCAAACCTGAGGTGGCATCGGTACTGAATACACTTAATGCGCAGCACAAGTCCCTGCATGCACTCATGGCAGAGGTTCAAGATTTTCCGCACTCTCAAAGCAATCACGTCACCGTTGGACAAGTCAAAAAACTCGCCACCTTGCTATACGATCATATTCGTTTTGAAGAACGAGAATTGTTTCCTATCGTTGAGCGCTATCTGACAACAGAAGAATTAGAGGCTATTTATGATGCCAGCCCAGACAGTATCAAACGCTCAGATGAGAACCGCTAAAGCGCATTTTTTATCAAAGTTGTCTTACTCTATAGCGAGATAACCTGCGTCAGAAAAATACTGCTGTCCAGTAGGTGAGCGTAGATAGTTTGAAAAATCGGTCGCGGCAGTAGTGTCACTAATCACCAACCCGTCTTGCAAAATAGGGGGATAAGCGTCTGGCGCTAACGTATAGAACTGCTCAGGCGTGGCTTTAATCGCTGTCAGTTGTGATTGAGCGACAAAGCCATAATCGACATTACCAGTGTGCGCATATTGAAACGCTTGCCCGATATTTTCAGCTTGAATAATGCGACTTTGCTCAGTGAGCGTGTCAAAGATATTTTGCGATTGCAGGTACGCTTGCGCCGACTTACCATAAGGGGCGAGTTCTGGATTGGCAATGGTGATTTTGCTATCAGACTCCGACATCAATAATGCATTTAAGGTAGTAGGATTGAGTCCTTTAAGGGACTTGTTAACACTATAAAGTGCCAGCTGACCTTGGGTATAAGTAAAGGGCTCGTGGGTTGCTTCGTCAGCAGATTTTACGTTATCTAGTTTTTCTTTGGCAAGCTTGGCAGGGAATTCTTGATTGGCGGATAAAAATATATCGTAAGGTGCGCCAGAGGTAATCTGCGCATATAACTTACCTGAAGAGGCATAAGTCACGTCAATCGCTTGTGCAGGCAAATTCTTATCCATTTTATAACCCGCAATAATCTCAGGCAATACATCTGATAAGTTGGCAGCCGCTGCGATGCGCAGTGTTTGACTTTGCTCAGTGGCATTGTTGGCGTCCGATTGAACAAGCTCAGCGGTTTGCTCTTTGCTACAAGCGGTGAGCGTTAACGCTAAGCAAGCTGATGATATTGTTATTAGTTTAATCATTATTATAAAACCTTCTTATTATTGCTCGCCAGTGTCGCTCACTGTTATTGTTAAAGGTTAGCTATCGCTTTGAGTAGCCATTATTACCCATTATTACTAAGCCATTTAGAGGAATCGTCTTGGTAATATTCTTGCTTCCAAACTGGAATGTCGGCTTTAATAGTATCTAATATCCAGCGACAAGCATCAAAGGCAGGATAGCGATGCGCTGAGACGACGCCAACCCAAATAGCGACATCACCAATCTCTAATGCACCGATACGATGAATGGCAATGGCATGGGTAATCTCAAAGCGCTTTTTGGCTTCTTCAATAATGGCGCGACCTTGATTGATGGCAAGGTCTTCATAACCATAATAGGTCAAACGATTGACGCTACTGGCATTATTGTGATTGCGTACCCGCCCTTCAAAGCAGACAAACGCGCCGCAGCTGTCATCATCAAGGGTGCTTTTAAGCCGACTTTCATCAATATCGGTATCTAACAGTGCAAAACCATCACTTTCAGCGATGAGGTACGCCTCATCAATGGTACGTTTAATGCTCATCGATTGACCGTGTACATTGTCTGTCATAACCATTTTCTCTTATTATTTTTAAGATTCTTAGTGATACAAATGATAGGTAAATAGTTTTAACCACCAGCCACTGGGGTGATAAAAACCACACTATCACCCTCATAAATCTCATCTGTCCACTTGGTAAAATAGTCATTGACTGCCACGCGTAGCTCCGACTGCGGACGACTAAAGCGATGCTTTTGGCGTAGCTGTTCATACAGTTCGGTCAATGAAGTTGACTGTGGCACAGTGACTGTTTCTTCATGACAATTGGCTTCATCAGCTAAGCTAGCGAAATATAAGACGTTAATATTCATCGTGGTGTCTAGCTTAGAATTTGTATTGCTTTCTATTAAAGTGCTCATAGCAATCTTCCTTATTTATGAACTGCTTAACTTTATAGTTTTCAAATTACTTTCAGGTATGTTGATAGTCGGACTTACCACCGGTTTTTTTCATCAAATGAATATTATCAATCACAATGTCATGCGAGATCGCTTTGGTCATATCGTAAATGGTCAAGCAAGCGACACTGACAGCGGTTAATGCTTCCATTTCTACCCCAGTTTTATGAGTAACTTTAACCGTGGCAGTCACAGTAATGCTATGGTTTGCATCATCGTATGCAAAGCTTAAGCTAATTTTATCTAAGGGCAGAGGATGGCAAAGTGGAATCAAGTCGTGGGTGCGTTTAGCTGCCATGATACCGGCAATATGAGCAGTCTGAGTGATGCTGCCTTTTTTTGTCATGCCGTCAGCGGCTTTGATTTGCGTATAAATGTCCGCGGGAAAAACCACTTGTCCAAATGCACAAGCTTCTCTGGTGCTAGCCGTTTTGCCACTCACATCGACCATGGTGATATCACCGTCGCTGTCTAAATGGGATAAGCCAGATTGATTGTTTTTATTATTGTTGTTTACTTGGTCGCTATTCATTTTCATTTCTCTTAAATGGTCAGTTTTTCTGAAAGCTAGTTTCTCTCAATAAACCTTTTTATAAGTCGTTTAAAGCTAAACAGGCATGCTCAAAATCTTTAGGCGTATTGAAATTGGTCAAATACTGCCAATCTCTTGCGAAAGGGACAGGCTGCACAAGCGGCTTAATAAACTTCATCACTTGCCGCTGTCTATCGTCAATATAATCCTTCAAATTAGGTTCAATACTTAAACGATATAAACCTAACAATGGATATAAATTACTGTCATCTGTTAGGCAAATAACAGTTTTATCAGGATTTTTCGTCATATAAGGTTGCAGTTTTTGCCATAAATCAGTGACAGGAATTAAGCTGTCACAGCTGATAACCATCAACCAAGATTGCTGCCAGCTTGCTTCTTTTGTTAATTGGTTTGAACTTGCCAAACTCTTTAATGCTTGCAACGCTGACTCAATCGCTACCAACGCGCCGCCGGTTTCAATCGATTTATCATCTTTATTAGAAATATTTTTGCCAGATATATTTTTGCTAGAAAGAGCGTTAGCAGATAGATAATCATTAATATGAAAGACTGGCGATTGTGGGTTTTTCTTAAGCAAATCTGGAGTGATGCTAAAACCACGCCCATTATCCGCAATCATAATAGGTAAGTTGCTTGTCAATGCAGCACTCAATTCAAGCGCTTGTCTAACATGATAATCAAGCAAACACTCGCCTGTCGGGAGTATCAACTCAGCTTTTGGCGTTCCCATACGTTTGGACGCACCGCCCGCCAAAATTACGATACCTGCTAAGCGATTGCATTTATCTATTTTTATTAAGCTATCCGCAACTTCAACCATCAATTAATCATGACCTGGGTTGGTGCGCATAAAGTGCGGCACAAAATTACAGGGGCGTGTGCGACTATCGAGCTGCTCTTGTAAGATACCTTCCCAAGCAGTGCGGCAAGCGCCTGATGAGCCGGGTAAGCAAAAAATGCCTGTACCATTTGCCATACCAGCTACGGCGCGAGATTGGATGGTAGACATGCCTATATCGTCTTTTGAGATTAAGCGGAACATCTCACCAAAGCCATCAACCGATTTATCAAATAATACGCCGACCGCTTCTGGCATGCTGTCGCGAATATAAAAGCCAGTACCGCCAGTGGTGATAATAGCGTGCACATTTGGGTCGGCAATCCAGCCACTGATGACGGCTCTGATTTTATAAATATCATCAATAATCAGCTGACGATCAGCCAGCTGATGACCTGCTGTGGTCAGTTGGTCAACCAAATACTGCCCTGAGGTATCTTCTGCAAGAGTACGACTATCAGAAACCGTCAAGATGGCGATATTAAGCGGGGTAAAGGGTGCTTGCAGCTTACTCATGAATAATCCTTAATAAATACGCTTGTTATGGAAATAGAAGTTTTTATTATTGATACATTATTGATTTTATCCACCAATCATCGACAAATTATTCATCATGCCGCTGTTTGATTCGTGAAGATGATGATGCTCAGGTTTAATCGGCATAAAGCTGTGCAGGGTATTAACGAGTCCTGTGACATCATCGTGTGCTAGATGCTGACGAATATCGTAATTACCTTGGTCAAACAAGCACAAATGAACCTTGCCTTGACTACTGACCCGTAAGCGATTGCAGCTATCACAAAAATGAGCAGCGTAAGGGGCAATCATACCGATACGCCCCTGATAATCTGGATGGCTGTATTCTATCGCTGGTCCATCGTTGCTGCCACGTATATGAGTTCGCCAGCCATTTTTTAATAAGTAATTGGTAATAATATCGGACTGTGCATGCTGTGCAAAAAATAAATCGCTATTATCACTGGTCTGCATAAATTCAATAAAGCGATAAGTAACAGCTCTATCTTTGATATATTCGATAGCATTCATCAGATTCTCAAAGGCGGTTTCAGCCATTAAAATACTGTTTATTTTTAGCTTAATATCTGTGGTCGCAAGCAAAGTATCCATATCAGCCAAGAGCTGCGGCAACATATCAAAGCCAGTCATTTTATGGAAGGTTGCGGCATCAAAGCTGTCCATACTGATATTGAGCTGATTCAGTCCAGCCGCTTGCCAGCTGGCTAAGTGCTTACCAAGTTTATAACCATTACTGGTCATGGCAACGGTTTCAATGCCTTTGGTGTTTTTGATGGTTTTAATAATATCTACCACATCACGGCGTATAGAGGGTTCACCGCCTGTAATCCTGACTTTTTTAGTACCAACTTCGGCAAATCCGCGGATTAACGTGGCAATTTCAGTAACGCTAAGCTCATTTTGTGGTGGTTTGCCTTGATAGCCATCTGGCAGACAATATTCACAGCGAAAATTACAGAAATCAGTAATCGATAGACGCAAATAGGTGAGACGTCGTGCGAAACCATCGGTTAATGGTTGAGAGAGCGTGACCGGAAAATACGTCGACGTGCTAGCAGCTTTCGTTGCAACGTTCGATGATGAGTCACCATCAAAAATAACGGGTGCAGCGGCAGGCGAATACAATTGCGCATTACCTAGGGTAGGGGCAAGATGGTTCATAGATGATTACCATTAATATTAAGTATAGTGTGTACTTTTAGGCGTTGCCTCAGGTTGTGAGTGGGAAGTTCTATTTAAACACGATTATGACAGCTTGCTAGCAAATAACCATTCACCGTAAGTGACCCAAAAACTACCACTAAAGTAGTAGATGCTACTTGGTTGTGATTTTTAAAATCAACATACGCCCCAAGCAGTTTCTCATGATTCATGGCTAATCAACAGTATAAAGAATGATTAACTGTGTAACGCTTTATACCCTTGATTAGCCAGGCAGCTTTTTAGCTATACTGTTATTAATGATTCAATTATTTAGCTGTTGTTTAGCGATTATTTAGTAATGCAACCAAGGGAAAGGCTGCACTTTTACGGTTTCACCAGCGGCTATATTGCCAGAATCTTGTGCTAGTACAATAAAGCAATTGGCGTGGCTTAGTTGTTTGATACGGTGTGATTGTTGCTTGGTAAAGCTTTCAACTTGGAAATCGCCAAGTTCGTTTTGGGATAATATGCCTCTTTGAAAATCCATCCGTCCTGCTGATTTTTTGATATCATTTTTAAGTGTTGCAGTGAGACTTAACTGCATAGGTCGCTCTTGTGGCGCAGCGCCTGCCATTTGCCACAAGGCTGGGATCACAAATTGCAGACTACCAACGATGGTCGATAGCGGATTGCCGGGTAAGCCAAAATATAGCACGGGCTTGGCAAGATCTTTAGTTAGCTCGCCAAAGACAAATGGCTTACCGGGCTTCATCGCCACTTTATAGTGGTTAATCTGCCCAAGCTGCCCAATGACGGTGGTTAAAAAATCATAGTCGCCAACCGATACCCCAGCCGTGGAGATAAGGACGTCGCACTCTTGCATCGCTTGGGTTACGGCGGTGGTGGTTTTATCTAAATCATCAGCAATGATGCCATAATCTCGAATAGTGATGGGCAAGTCAGAGAGCAAGCTTTTTAGGGTAGGCGTGTTAGAGTTATAGATTTGCGCCAAGCTGGTCAGCTCATTGCCAATGGCAACTAGCTCATCGCCTGTTGCGAGTACACCAACGGTTAAAGGCTGATATACCGTCACTTGACCAAAGCCCAAATTCGCCAATAAGCTAATATCAGCAGGATTTAAGCGCTTACCCTTTAATAAAACCGCTTCGCCAGCTTCAATTTCTTCGCCTTGTTTACGGATATTGTCATCATGCTTAGCGTCTTGACTGAGGGTAATAGCATAAGGCTGTGATTTATCAATGCGGTCTTTTATGGCGGCAAAGTTGGTATTTTCTTGCATGATGACCGTATCACAGCTGTCAGGAACGACCGCACCGGTAAAAATACGCACCCCTTGTCCTGCTGAAATTTCACCACTATAAGGACTGCCTGCTTGTGATTCACCCACAATATCAATCGTACTGTCTGCTGAGAGTATGCTGTCTTTAGCGATCGCATAACCATCCATCGCCGATAGATTTTGTCTTGGTATGGCAAAAGGCGAGACAATATCTTCTGCCAATATATGATGACGGCTGTCTAATAAGTCGTAGCACGCGACCGCTCTTTTATGTAGCGAATAGTCGTTAGTATTATAAGTTTCTATGCGCTGCTGTATTTCAGAGATAAGTCCTGCAACCGTAATCATAAACGTCTACTCATTTTATTAATATTGAACTGTGTTATTGATAATGAACGACACATAGCATAAAAAGGGTATTGTATCACAAGAACCTTTATACCATAGCAGCTACTTTATAACATAAGAATTAAGTGACCGACAGTGGACTGCTTAGCCGCGGAATATATTCTCTTGCTCAAGCGTCATCTCGATACCTTGGATATCAGCCTCATGCGCTAAGGTAAACAAGTAATCGCATAATGATTGGTGAAAGGCTTGTTGGCTCAGTTTATTATGGATCGCAGGGCTGACTTGCTCATAAGTCATCTGTATGCCAGGTTCCTTATTGAGCACCTCAACGATGTGAAAACCGTAACGGCTTTCGATAGGGCTTGGCGCAAGTCCTTTATCGAGCTTAAACAATACACCTTCAAACTCTGGTACGGTTTGACCTTTGCTAATCACACCCAGTTCGCCGCCTTGCTCTTTTGAAGGGCAAGCCGAATGCTGGCGTGCCAACTGGATAAACTCGGCATCAGGATTGGCGTTATTTTTGATTTGTTCGATAAACTCATACGCGGTCTTTTTAAGCTTTAAGCGCTCATCGCCATCTTCAGGCGGGCATGCCAATAAAATATGGCGTACAGTCATGATGGGATCAGTCTTAAAGTCAGTCATATTCTGCTTATAATAGCGCTCACAGGTTGCCATATCTGGCATCGTTGCTTGAACGTTTTTGTCTATTAAAGTAGAAATAGCTTGCTCTTCGTCGTTTTCCCATGCCGCTTCACCAAGGCTTGGCTCATCTAAAACCGCCAATCTCAGTAATTCGCGCACAACCAGCGCTTGCGTCGCTAAAAATACTGCGTCTTCTTTGTTTTCTGCTGGATGATATTGCAGCTCTTGAGCGATATTGGTTCTATCTATCATCACCCCATTGACCGTCACTGAAGGCAGCTCATCACGGCTAGAAGCAATCAGGTTTTTATGGTTGCTGCGCTCTTCCGCCATTGCTTTTTCGATGAACTCTTGGTCAGAATGCGGTTTTTGCAAATCAGACAAGGTTGGCATTACTCTAAGAATATCATCACTGCGACCAGTAGGAGTGTGATCGGCATGACTGTGACTGTGATTATCATTACCATGGCTGTGATGATTACCACTGTGCACATGAGCGTTTTGGTTGGTCGCATGGTCGGCTGGATTGTAGGTACTGACAGTCATGGCTTTGCTCCACTAAGGATTCTGGTAATAGAAATTCTAAAATATAGGGCGTGTTGATTCATCGTTAAAGGTAAGGGAAAGAGCAATATCTAGGTGAGGATAGGGTTAAAAATGCCGTTCCATTTAGATACTGCTCTACAGCTTTACTGGGAGTTCTTTTGTCTGACAATTTGATAGCGACGCCCGAAATACCAAATTGGTGCGCTAATGATATGAATAAGCCGTGTAAACGGAAATATCGCGATCAGAGTGATGCCTAGCGCCATGTGCAGCTGATAAATTAAGTCAGTTTGCTCAATGCGCGCCGCTGCCTGCAAAGGTCTTAAAATTGTGATGTCCTGTGCCCAGCCTGCCAAATTCATCATGGTATAGCCATCTAAATGTTTCACTGACGTAAAGATGGACAGTAGACCCAAGTTCAGCTGGATAAATAACAGCACCAGTACCAGCTTGTCTGAGAACGATGAGGTGTTTGAGATACGGTCATCGGTAAAGCGTCGCCACATGAGCATGACTAAGCCAAACCAACAAAACACCCCTGCGATACCCCCAACGACCACTGCTAAAATCTGCTTATGTCCGGCGCTGATAAATCTGTCATAAAGAAAATGCGGTGTCAACATGCCAAATAAATGACCGAGGAGCACCACGATAATGCCAACGTGGAATAAGTTGCTGGCAAGGCGCATGTTTTTGCTTCTGAGCATTTGCGTCGAGCCTGTCTTCCATGAATACTGAGATAAATCAAAACGTACCCAAGTACCAATAATAGCGATGGTCAATGCCACATACGGATAAACACCAAAAAGGAAAATTTGTAGCCAGTTTAGGTTGGCTAAAGACTGCACACTAGGATCTGCGATATTCATGTCCTTTCTCCTTATTATGATTTAACCGGCTGGTTGGTTTTAAAATCTACCCAGTGCACTGGAGCATCGACCGCATTAGCAGCAGAGGCATTTTTTATACCAGCTTTTGCTGCAAGATTTTGGGTACTTGTTTGTGACGGGCAGCGCTCTTCTTGTTGCGCATCTAAAAACGTCACCACTTCTTCTTCCCATTCTTTGTCTAATGCCTCAAAGCTGTCATCACGCTTTTCTTTACTGATTTTTTCTTGGTACTCTTCAACGATATCGAGCGGTTTACCAGCGATTTGCAATAGCGCATTAAAGCAGCCTTTATACAAGCTACCGCGACCCTCTAATCTGGCAGCAAGCAAAGCGAGGATATGGCTAACATCAGCGATATCCATACGAATTTGAATGTCGTCTTCGATAATGGTTGCTTGATACGCTAAAAATTCGAGATACAAAGGCAGATAATCAGGCAGCTCTTTGACGCTAATCTCAAAGCCCGCTTCTTGATACTGACCCATCAAATCGACCATCGCTTGACCACGGTCGCGCGATTCGCCATGTACATGCTCAAACAACCATAGTGATAAAGAACGCCCGCGCTCAAACAGACCGTCATAACGCGCTTGCGCCTCAAGAGAGCCGGTATCGATTAAATCTTCAATCAAGTCGATGATTTGTGTCCGTACTTCTGGGCTAATCAGCGTTGATTTGGCGACAATCTCTGTGCAGTCAGCTAAGGTATCGCCTAAAAACAGCTCATTACTTGGATAGTCGATAAGTAGGCTGAGTACCTTGAGTAGCTTCAAATCCGAGTTGCCGATGGTTGGTTGGGTAATTGGCTCATGCACTGAAGTGCTGTTATTAAGTTGAGTAGTTTGCATCTTATGACTCCCACTTTTGGACAGTATCGATGAAATCGCGGCGATTGGTTTTGCGTTGTCCAAACATGCTATTGTCCGAATGTCCTGAACAGCCTTCGCCAAAGGTGAATCCGCAACCATTACGCTCAGCGAATGCATCACTCAATGCTTCTTCACGATGCGCCGTTGGAATTACAAAGCGGTCTTCGTAGTTAGCGATAGCGAGATAGCGATACATTTCTTCCACTTGCAGCTTGGTCAAACCCACATCATCCAAAATACTTTGGATTTCTTGTTTTTCAACCAATTGCATACGCTTGTAGCTCCGCATAGCAAGTAGGCGCTTCAATGCTAGACGAACTGGCTCTTCATCGCCTGCGGTAAGCATGTTTGCTAAATAACGCAGTGGAATACGTAAACTGTCGACATCTGGAATGAGACCATCCATACCGACTTTGCCTGCTTCAGCAGCATTTTGAATCGGTGATAATGGCGGTACATACCAAACCATCGGTAGCGTGCGGTATTCAGGGTGTAGCGGTAGCGCAAGTTTCCAATCCATCGCCAGCTTATAAACTGGTGAGCGCTGCGCTGAATCAATGACCGATTGCGGTACACCGTCTTTTAATGCTTGGGCGATAACAGCAGGGTCATTTGGATCTAAAAATACGTCTAACTGTGCTTGATAAAGGTCTTGCTCGTTAGGTGTGCTTGCTGCTTCAGCGATTTTGTCAGCATCATAAAGCAGTACGCCCAAGTAGCGGATACGACCAACACAGGTTTCTGAACAAACGGTCGGTAAGCCGGCTTCGATACGTGGATAACAGAAGATGCATTTTTCAGATTTCCCCGACTTCCAGTTGTAGTAAATCTTTTTATACGGGCAGCCTGAGATACACATGCGCCAGCCGCGACATTTTTCTTGGTCAATCAAGACAATGCCGTCTTCTTCACGCTTATAAATCGCGCCACTTGGGCATGACGCCACGCAAGTTGGGTTCAAGCAATGCTCGCACAGACGCGGCAAATACATCATAAAGGTGTTTTCGTATTCGCCATAAATCTCCGCTTGAATATTGTCAAAGTTCTTATCTTTGCGACGTTTTTCAAACTCTGAGCCGAGGATTTCTTCCCAGTTAGGACCCCATTCAATCTTTTGCATACGCTTGCCAGTAATGGCTGAGCGCGGGCGGGCGATAGGTTGATGGTTGCTGATAGGTGCGGTATGCAGATGCTGGTAATCGAAATCAAACGGCTCGTAATAGTCATCAATCTCTGGCAGGTCAGGGTTGGCAAAGATATTGGCGAGTACTCTGAACTTACCACCGATACGCGGATTGATAGTGCCATTGGCATTGCGTATCCAACCGCCTTTCCATTTGGTTTGGTTCTCCCACTCTTTGGGATAGCCGATACCGGGTTTTGATTCAACGTTGTTAAACCACGCATACTCCATACCTTCACGGCTGGTCCAGACGTTTTTACAGGTGACTGAGCAGGTGTGACAACCGATACATTTATCAAGGTTAAGCACCATGCCGACTTGCGAACGAATTTTCATGGATCTGTGCTCCAAATAATAGTAAAAAAGCAGCTTTATGTTCTTCCTAGATATCCTGAAATCAGGATATCTTTTCGATAGAAGAAATAGCTTTACCCTTCAATGCTGGTTGGTAATGGACGTGGCAATTCGTTATCGGGTTTGTCTTCTAGCCAGTCGATTTTTGACATTTTACGAATCACGACAAATTCATCACGGTTACAACCGACGGTGCCATAATAGTTAAAGCCATAAGACTGCTGAGCATAGCTGCCAATCATATGTGTCGGTTTCAAAATCGTCCGAGTGACCGAGTTATGGATACCGCCACGCGTGCCTGTTTGCTCAGAGCCTGGAATGTTGACCAGTTTTTCTTGGGCGTGATACATCATGGTCATGCCTTCTTTAACGCGTTGGCTGACGATGGCACGGGCAGTGATTGCCCCATTAGCATTGAACAGCTCAATCCAATCGTTATCGACGATGCCAGCTTTTTGGGCATCGACTTCTGACATCCAGACACAAGGTCCGCCGCGACTTAGGGTCAGCATCAGCAAGTTTTCAGAGTAGGTACTGTGGATGCCCCATTTTTGGTGCGGTGTTAAGAAGTTCAGTACAATCTCTTTATTGCCATTTGGCTTAGCGTCTTTGAGCAGCTCAGTGGTCTTGGTGTCGATAGGTGGACGATACTGCTGCATTTGCTCACCAAACGCCTGCATCCAAGGATGGTCTTGATAAAACTGCTGGCGACCAGTAATCGTACGCCATGGAATCAGCTCATGGACGTTGGTATAACCAGCGTTATAACTGACCTGATCCGACTCAATGCCTGACCATGTCGGGCTTGAGATGATTTTTCGCGGCTGTGCGACGATATCTTTAAAGCGGATTTTTTCGTGTTCGCTAGATTTGGCAAGATGAGTATGATCGCGACCGGTGAACTCAGAGAGTGCAGCCCAGCCTTTTACGGCGACATGACCATTGGTCTCAGGCGCCAACATCAAAATCATTTCAGAGGCATTGATAGCAGTGTTGAGACTTGGTCTGCCTTCAGAGATACCCGTTTCAGTCACGCGGTGGTTTAAATCCCCCAGCTGTTTGACCTCGGTTTTCATATCCCAATTCAAGCCTTTTGAGCCATTACCCAGTTTTTCTAAGGCAGGACCCATAGAAGTGAACTTTTTATAAGTACTCGGATAGTCACGCTCAACCACTTTAATCATTGGGCAGTTTTTACCCGGTACAGGTTTTTCGCCAGCCGTTTTCCAGTCAGTGCCACCAAATGGCTGTGCTAATTCACCCGGGGTGTCATGTTGCATTGGCAAGGTGACAACGTCAGTTTCAACACCTAAATGACCTTTTGATACTTCAGAGAAGCTCTTGGCAATGCCTTTATAAATTTCCCAATCGGTCTTAGATTCCCACGCAGGGTCAGTCGCGGCGGTTAATGGGTGAATGAATGGATGCATGTCTGAGGTATTCATGTCATCTTTTTCGTACCAAGTTGCAGTCGGTAGCACGATGTCAGAATACAAACAGGTAGAAGACATGCGGAAGTCTAACGTGACAACCAAGTCTAATTTACCAGTCGGGCCTTTTTCTACCCAATCGACTTCTTTTGGTTGTAGGTGACCCTCTGCATTTTCTTTATTGAGCAAGCCGTTTTTGGTGCCCAAGAAATAATGCAGCATATATTCATGACCTTTACCTGATGAGCCCAATAGGTTTGAGCGCCAGATAAACATGTTGCGCGGGAAGTTGGCTGGGTTATCAGGTGATTCACAAGCAAAGCGTAAGCTGCCATCTTCTAGAGAATCGACCACATATTCTTCCACGCCTTTGCCACTTTCTTTGGCTTTGGCAGCGATGGTCAGTGGATTGCGGTTTAATTGCGGCGCTGAAGGCAACCAGCCTGCGCGCTCTGCTTGAATGTTGTAATCAAGCATATGCTCAGGGAAGAACTTTTTATCGACGAGAGGCGAGAGGATTTCATGGGCAGAAATAGTCTCATGACGCCACTGTGAGCTGTGATTGTAGAAGAAGCTCGTGCCATTCATATGACGCGGCGGACGATGCCAATCAAGTGCAAAGGCCAATGGCAACCAACCCGTTTGAGGGCGCAGTTTTTCTTGACCAACATAATGCGCCCAGCCGCCGCCAGATTTGCCGATACAGCCGCACAGCATCAGCATGTTAATCACGCCGCGATAGTTCATGTCTAGGTGATACCAGTGGTTCATACCCGCGCCGATGATAATCATCGATTTACCATGAGTCTTATGGGCGTTTTCAGCGAATTCACGCGCGACTTGGATGACGCGCTCACGGCTCAAACCAGTGATGACTTCTTGCCAAGCAGGCGTGCCCGGTACGGTGGCATCGTTATAGTCATCGGTGACATGCTCGCCGCCAACGCCATTATCCACGCCCAAGTTGGCAACGGTTAGATCAAAGACGGTCGCAACGATAGCGGTGCTGCCATCGGCAAGGGTAATGGTTTTACAAGGAACGGTTTTTTGCTGTATTGCTTCACCCGGTACCGAGGTGAAATGTGGGTGATCCACATGACCAAAGTAATCAAAGCCGACTTTGCAGGTCTCATTACTGTCTTTTAAAGTCAATGTTAGGTCAATTTCTGCGCCTGTCGTACCATTTTTTTGCTCAAGGTTCCATTTGCCTTTTTCGCCCCAACGATAGCCAATCGAGCCAAGTGGAGAGACCAGCTCGCCATCACTATTTAGACCGATGGTTTTCCATTCAGGATTGTTTTCTTGACCTAAATTAGCGATTAAGTCAGAAGCGCGTAGATAGCGACCAGCACGGCGCGCGCCTTCTTCACCTTCTAGCATCACAAGTACTGGTAAATCGGTATAGCGTTTGGCGTAATCTAAGAAATAGTCACTTGGCTGCTTAAGATAAAACTCTTTGATAATGACATGACAGAATGCTTGCGCAACAGCCGCATCAGTACCTTGTTTTGGGTTTAGCCATAAGTCAGTTAACTTAGAAACCTCAGCATAATCAGGGGTGATAGAAACGGTCTTAGTGCCTTTATAACGGACTTCAGTAAAGAAATGCGCGTCTGGTGTACGCGTTTGTGGAACGTTTGAACCCCAGGCAATAATATAATCAGAGTTGTACCAATCGGCTGATTCTGGCACGTCAGTTTGCTCACCCCAAACCATTGGCGACGCTGGTGGCAGGTCACAATACCAGTCATAGAAGGACAAGCAGACACCGCCAATCAACGATAAATAACGACTACCTGCCGCGTAACTGACCATCGACATCGCAGGAATCGGAGAGAAGCCAACGATACGGTCAGGACCAAAGGTTTTGGCGGTATAGACATTACTGGCGGCGATGATTTCATTAACTTCCGCCCACGTTGAGCGAATAAAACCGCCCAAACCGCGCTTGGATTTATACTGTTCTGCTTTGATAGGGTCTTGGACAATGCTGCCCCACGCATCGACTGGATCAGGATACTGCGCTTTGGCTTCACGCCATAATTTGAGAAGCGGCTTACGTACTTTAGGGTATTTCACACGGTTCGCTGAATACATGTACCAGCTGTAGCTTGCGCCACGAGGACAGCCACGCGGTTCGTGGTTTGGTAAGTCTGGACGGGTTTCAGGATAGTCAGTTTGCTGCGTCTCCCATGTGACCAAGCCGTTTTTTACGTAAATTTTCCATGAGCAAGAACCGGTACAGTTGACCCCATGCGTTGAACGCACGACTTTGTCATACTGCCAACGGCTACGATACACATTTTCCCAGTCACGAGACTCATCGCGCGTCTCACCATGCCCATCGGAGAATTCGCCCTTTTTACGTTTAAAAAAACGGAATTGGTCGAGTAAATGGCTCATTTCGCTATCCTCTGTATTATTGCCTATGGGGTATCTAAAGCTGAATGGCGTGGTAAAAACAACCCATTGCCCAAGCTGTAAATGTTTTTCGATGGTATTATTTTAAGTAAGCCATCGCCCTCTTACTATCCGCTAACATGAGCAGAGCACTACCACCTTAGTAGTAGCGGTAAATGATAAAATTTCCTTAAAAAATCGTTAAGTATTTATGAGTCGGGCTTATTTATAAGCAAAATATGGATTGGTAAAAATAAAAAAAGTGCTACTTACGCTGGCAAGTAGCACTATAAAGAGAGATGTTTTTAATTTAAAAATCTGTTTTTAGAGGATGATTTATACAAGGCTGCTTTAGCAAGGAATCTCAGCATTAGGGCGACTGTAATACCACCATGTCAACACAATACAGAGAACATAAAAGACAATTAAAGCGATAAAAGTACCATCAACACCCAGTCCTGAACCAAACATTTTTGGGACAAAGAATGCGCCATAGGCCGCTATCGCTGAGGTAAAGCCAACCACTGCTGCTGATTCTTTACGTATCTCGACAAACAATTCCTCTGTACCTGCTTTTTGAGGTTCAAGGCGTTCATGAAAGGTTCTGAAGATAACGGGAATCATGGTAAAGGTAGAGCCGTTACCGATACCCGTGGTGATAAACAGCACCATAAAGGAGATGAAGTATCCGACAAAGCTGCCCTCATGAGTCTCGCTAGGGAGGAAATACATCACCGCCACTACCGCCAATACCATCACGATATAGTTCCAAAAAGTCACTTTTGCGCCGCTGGTTTTGTCAGATATCCAGCCACCTAAAGGGCGAAATAGCGCACCAACTAAAGGACCTAAGAAGGCAAACTTAAGCGCATCAATGGCGGGAAATGAGTTTTTAATCAGCATCGGAAACGCGGCTGAAAAACCAATGAACGAGCCAAAGGTTGCCATATAAAGGATACACATGATCCAGTTATGTTTGCGTTTAAAGATAACGGATTGGTCTTTAAAGGAAGCTTTAGCAGTGGCAATATCGTTCATGCCAAACCATGCCAGTGCTGAAAATAGCAGAATAAAGGGTACCCAAATAAAGCCTGCATTTTGTAGATAGAACAGCTGACCGCTTGCAGAGACTTGTGGGTCGCCGCCTAAGCTACCAAAGGCTGCTACCAATATGATCATCGGTACAACGAACTGCATCACCGACACGCCAAGGTTACCCAAACCCGCGTTTAGCCCAAGAGCAGTGCCCTGTTCTGCTTTTGGAAAGAAGAACGAGATATTGGACATGGAGGAGGCAAAGTTACCACCACCGAAGCCACAAAGTAGGGCAATGATGGCAAATATCATAAATGGCGTATCAGGGTTCTGAACCGCATAGCCCATCCATAATGCTGGGATTAACAGGGATAAGGTAGATATCGCTGTCCAACGTCGCCCACCAAAGATAGGCACCATAAAAGAATAAAAAATTCGCAGCGTTGCCCCTGATAGTCCGGGCAGCGCGGCGAGCCAAAACAACTGCCCATCATCAAAATCAAAACCAATCTCTGGCAGACGGACGATGACGGCACTCCATACCATCCATACTGCAAACGCCAATAGCAACGATGGAATGGATATCCATAAATTTCTACGAGCGACTTTTTTGCCGCCTCCTTCCCAAAATTCTTCTACTTCAGGTCGCCAGTCAGTGATGAGCTTACCACCTTTGAAGTTGTAATTATTGCCCATGTTATTCCTCACTTAGTATCAGCTATGCCTAGTTATATTCAGTATTTTTGATCATCAAATGGCTGTCTAAACTTACAATAAACCGTAGCGCTTGCTCCTGTTAATATTGAAAGCAAAGAGCCGCCGTACAGGCTTATGAGCGCTATGAATCACTTGCTCTATCAAAAAATGATAACTCACGGTACTGTGTTATCCCGATGAAGAGTATTCATACATAGTGGTATACTGATGACTAAAAGGGGTATATTGCGGGCAGGTTTATCACTAAGGTTTTGCTTGTCGATGGACTGCTAATGGCGCTGTAGTATTTTTTATGCTGTATGTTTTTTGCTTTTGCGACGTTCAATTTTAAGATCTCAAATCCTTTGTGCAGAAAGTGTTTGATGGGAGCGCTATTAATCATGTCTAATCTACGACGGCAGTCTTTGTTCCTTCATATTTGGATTGCTATTACGATCATTGCTACTTTGTTTTTGATGTCAGCGATAGGCAGCGGTGCGCTCGCTTGGGTCGCAAAGTCTGATGCTGAGGCGATTAATACCGCAGGCTCGATACGCATGGCAACGTATCGTATTAGCTTTCAGCTAGCGACCGACTTTGCGGATAACCATCCCTTTAGCTCAAGCCTAAATATCAAACAAGATGGCTTAGATAGTGACAATGCGCCGCAGGTAGAAAAGCAAGACAGACTGGATTTCTCCAATAAAAGCGAGTCTGAAAAAATAGACATACTGGTTGAAGACATGGAGAGTCGTCTCAACAAATTACAAGCGTATCAACTGACCAGTGCCAACAGAGATAAGGTCATCAGTGATCAATGGAGCCAGATAAAATCACAATGGTTTCGTGATTTAAAACCAGCATTGTTGGCACAAGACAAGCAAGGTTTTTATAGTGATTCAACCAAGTATATTGACGATGTTAATCGTTTTGTTGGCGCGTTACAGGATCGAAATGAGCAGCGTCAGACATGGCAGCAAAATCTACAAATACTCTCACTGATACTGAGCATGATTATCATGCTGATAGGCGTACGGAGATTACAGAACTCAGTGCTAACGCCTATTCAACAACTCATTAAAGCCAATCGGGCGTTTAAAGAAGGCAAATATGATACGAGAGTGTCTATCAGCGGTTATAGAGAATTTGAAGCGCTTGGCAATTCTTTTAACGGTATGGCCAGTACCATTGAGAGGTATCAGCGCTCACTTGAGAGTGAGGTACAGACAAAGACTCAGCATCTGGTAAAAGCCAACCAAGCCTTATCATTGTTTTATGATTTCTCAAAGCAATTGACCAGTAGTCCTGTGAGCTTACATCGGCTTGATGAATTGATTACTGGCTTTGGGTGTATATTCCCATATTTAGATTTTACGCTGTGTATTCAAAGCAATATTCTAACCAATAAAAACTCT
Source organism: Psychrobacter sp. Ps7 (assembly GCF_022129225.1). Classification (NCBI taxonomy): domain Bacteria; kingdom Pseudomonadati; phylum Pseudomonadota; class Gammaproteobacteria; order Moraxellales; family Moraxellaceae; genus Psychrobacter; species Psychrobacter sp. Ps7. The sequence continues at coordinate 40,406 of NZ_JADQAH010000014.1, forward strand.
ATAGCCCTGCACGATGATAGGATGAAGGAGCTATGTACCAAACTCACTTGTGACAGCTGCTCTATTAAAGAAGACGTTTATACCAAAACGTTTCCGATTATTCATCAAGATATAGAGTTTGGTGAGCTAAAGGTCAGACCAAAATCTGTCTTAATGACTAATAAAGCTTATGCAGAAGATAAGAAAAAAAGCGAGGAAGATTCAACACGTATCAAGGTAGTAGAGGTGGATAGTAGTTATTTAATTGCTAAAAACAATGAATTGATTGTCGTGCTGACCAATCTCGTCAGCACCGCCTTATCCCTACGCAGACAAAGGCAGCAAGACCATCAGCTTATTCTACTTGAAGAGCGCTCGACCATTGCTAGGGAGTTGCATGATTCTTTAGCACAATCATTGTCTTATCTAAAAATACAAGTCAGCGTGCTCGAAAAACATCTGCAACTGTCTACTGATAAAGACAGTGGGCTGGTGGTGTTTGATGAGCAAAGTCAAATCAAGGTTGGGCAGCATATCAGTCAAATAAAAATGGGTCTGAACTCTGCTTATCATGAGCTGCGAGACTTATTGACGACTTTTCGCTTGACGATTGATAGCGGCAATTTTGATGAAGCTTTATATGAGGCGGCTGATGAGTTTGCTGTAAAAGGGCAGTTTGACATAAAGGTCAACAATCAAATCCTATCCTTGAATCTAACGGCAACCGAACAAGTACATCTCATTCAAATTATAAGGGAGGCGTTGTCGAATATCAGTCGCCATGCCCACGCTAACAGCGTCACTATCGATTTGGTTTATGATGATGAAAGTAATTATGTAGCGATGATGGTCAATGATGACGGCGTTGGCATATCAGGGACTGTCAATCAGACCCAGCATCATGGTCTAATGATTATGAAAGAGCGTGCCTATAAATTAGGCGGTGATTTGATTATCTCTAATAATGTACCCGCAGGTACCAGCGTCATCGTCAGGTTTGTACCCAGTTTCTTTACGGATTATATGGCTGAGCAAAACTAAGTGAATAGGCTTAGTAAACGCTCTTAACCACTGCATTGTTTTTTTTGTAGCATTTTTCAATTTGTGAGTATTTTATGACTACTAAAGTTTATACGTCTGCTTCTCCGGCTCGGCTACTATTGGTCGATGACCATCCTATGCTGCGCCGCGGTGTCGCAGAACTGCTCAGTCTCGAAAGTGATGTCACCGTCGTTGGTGAGGCGAATAACGGACAAGAAGCGTTGGATTTTTTGGCAAACAATCCGGTCGATCTGGTCATTCTAGATCATAAAATGCCAGTGTTGACTGGTATCGAAACCTTAAGAGAAATCAAAGCCAGAAATATTGACGTGGCTACCTTGCTATTTACAGTTTCTGACAGCGGAGAAGACGTGCAAGAAGCGTTGAAATTAGGGGTGGATGGCTATTTGCTAAAAGATATGGAGCCTGAGTTAATCATCGTCGATATTAGAAAAGTGTTGCGTGGTGAGCTGGTTATCAGTCCCAATTTGGCTTCAATATTGGCGCAAACATTACGTACACCAAGCATTGAAGATATCGCTGGCAATCTCACTACTAGAGAGTTGCAAGTGATTCAAATGATTGCGGAAGGCTTAAGTAATAAAATGATCGCCAACAAACTGGATATCGCAGAATCCACAGTAAAAGTGCATGTTAAGCATATTTTGAACAAAACTGGACTACGCACACGGGTAGAGGCGGCAGTATGGACCGTGAATCATTTATCAAAGTAGTCGTTTGTCAAAATGGTTATTTATCGAAGTAGTTGTTTTTTTGAAATCGCTACTTTTATAAAAAATCATAGGTCATCTCAATAACCTCTATGACATGTCTAGATAGCTCTCTATATCAGTCAAAAAAAAGCTACCGAGCAGTGATGCTGGGTGGCTTTTTTATTTTATAAGCTAATCAAATTAGCCTTCTTCAGCGGCAATTTGACGATCGACCGAGGACATCTTGTATTCGTCACCAAAGGCATCTTCAGGCTCTTTTAACCAGAAGAAACAAAGTACCCAAGCGATAAATGCACCTATCGCAATGATAAAAAAGAACTGGTTTGGTTCGACCAAGGTAAATATAAATAGATAGAACACAGCGCCCACATTGCCATAAGCCCCCGCCATACCAGAAATTTGACCCGTTAAGCGCCGTTTAATTGAGGGGATAATACCAAAAGTTGCACCTTCTGCCCCTTGTACAAAGACTGAGCATAGAATCGTAAAGACGACCGCGATAAACAATGGCCACTCTGCATTCAGCAATCCCATCAATCCAAAGCCGATACCGATGCCGAACATGTATACCAACATCACCAAGCGACGATTGCCGACCTTGTCAGAGATATAGCCGCCAAGTGGTCGCGCCCATAAGTTAACAAAAGCAAAGGTCGATGCGACTAACCCTGCGACGGTAGGGTCGAGCTTCCACGTTGCGGCAAAGAACATCGGTAGCATAGAGACGACCGCCAGCTCTGCGCCAAAGTTAGCAAAGTAGGTGACATTTAGGGCGGCAACAGAGGTAAAGGGGTATTTGTCATCCTCAGGGATACCCGCTTTGAGAATGGGTACGTTGACACTGATGGCTTTGTAAATTTGGTAAATAACCACCACAGCGATGAGAGTATAAAACCCCCAAGCGCCTGTTTCGCTCAGGAATCCCATGTTTTTGGTACGATAAACCAATACGCCCAATACGCCATATAAAGGAATAATAAATAGGCAATATAATAATAAATCTCTCCAACTCGATACCTCTAAAGCACCCGCCTTACGTGCTTTTTTATGGGTATCTTGTGTAGGACCATCGGTGATTAAAAACCAGTAGGCTACCCCGTAAGCGGCCATCAGTAAGCCAGATAATGCAATTGCCCAGCGCCAACCGTCATCACCACCAAAGAACTGTAGCGCAACCGTGGGAATGGTAATCGCTGCGGCAGCTGAACCAAAATTACCCCAGCCTGCATAAAACCCTTCGGCAAAGCCAATGTTTTTTGGCTTAAACCAAAGGGCAGTCATGTGAATGCCAACGACGAACCCTGCGCCCACGATAGACATAAATAGGCGAGCGACGAACAGCTGCATCGCGGAATCACCAAACGCGAAGAACCATGTCGGTATCGCCATGACGACCATCAGTATGGAAAAAACGCGACGCGGACCGAAGCGATCCAATGCCATGCCGACTACCACTCGCCCTGGAATGGTCAAAGCAACGTTGGCAATGAGAAATAATTTGATATGTTCAGAAGTTAAGTAGCTTTCGGCCTCTAGCATAGAAGTGGCTAGTGGCGCCATATTGAACCAGACATAAAAGGTCAGAAAAAAAGCAATCCACGTATAGTGGAGCGCTCTTATATCACGGCGTTCAACCTCAAGTAGCTCTTTTGCATGCATGACAAGTATTCTCCACCGTCGAACTGGATAGTTTAGATGGAGTTAATGTAGCAATAAGTAAGCTCGCTAGCCATTAGGCGAAAGCAGTATGAATGTCATTTCACATACTACTTAATGGGGATTAAAAAGTGGCTTTAATATCCTATATATTGATGGTTAACTAAGATGATATGAGGATAGCAATACATTTGAAAATATGATGCGCTATAGTAATAATAACCATTACTGTGCGTGTTTTTCTCGTTTACCAATCCTTTTTATTCACAAGTAAGCTGTTAATAAACAGGATTGGGATACACCCATCAAATTAGCCAAGGAGTTACCATGAGTCATACTGTCGCCTCAAACCCCGTCATACCCAGCCATTGGAAAATAAAGCGTTCGACCCACTTTTTTACTAAAGATAAAGTCCCAAAAGCCTTGTTGACTCATCACAATACAGCAGAGGGCGTATACGGCCAAATTTGTGTCATGCAAGGCACGGTAACCTTTTATGGCTTTGCTGATGAAGCCGCCACTGAACCTGAAAAAACCATTGTTATTAAAGCAGGGCAGTTCGCTGTCAGTCCGCCTCAATATTGGCACCGCGTAGAATTAAGTGATGATGCCCAATTTAATATTAATTTTTGGACAGAAGCGGATACTGGTAATAAGTCGCTGTTCAATAGCTCAAAGATACACAGCAAGCCTATCGAAAAGTTATTTGATCAGTCGGATGAATCATAAGGGCTATATATATGAATCAGCTATTAAAAATATCCTATTTATAAGCAAAAAAATAAGGCCACGAATGGCCTTATTGTATTAAGAGTTTTGATAGTAAGGATAATCATTATAGCCAATTTCGGTGCCGCCATACATCGTGGTAGGATCTGCCTCATTGAGTGGCCAATGATTGGCGATGCGCTCAGGTAAATCGGGATTAGCAATAAAAGGACGACCAAAAGCAAATAAATCGCCATAACCTTTAGCTAGCATATGCACCGATTTTTCCGTCGTGTATTTACCTGCATAGATAATGCGTCCTGAAAACTCAGCTCTGACGGCTTGATAAAACGTCTCTGGTAAATCAGGAGCATTGTCCCAGTCAGCTTCTGCAATAGATAAATAAGCGATGCCCGCTTGTTCAAGTACTTTAATCGCTTCAATATACGTATGATGTGGATCTGATTCCACTAGCCCTAAATACACGCGAGTCTCATCTGTGCTAGCAAACAGTGGCGCGAAACGTACGCCTAAGCGATCAGCACCAACCACTTCACTGACGGCAGCCACGATTTCTTTTAAGAAATGCAAGCGATTGGTCAATGAACCGCCATACTGATCATCACGTGTGTTGCTATGCTCAGAGATGAACTGATTCACCAAATAGCCATTGGCACAATGCAGCTCGACGCCATCAAAACCTGCCTCCAATGCATTGCGTGCGGCTGCCGCATACATAGCGACCAGTTCACTAACTTCATCAGTACTGAGTGCGCGTGGCTCACTAGGATCGGCTAACGCGCCTGCACCTGGTGCTGTTTCTATAAATACTTTTACATTGTCAGCAGTGATAGCTGATGGTGCAATTGGCTGAGCGCCTTGTGGTTGTAAGCTGGTATGAGACACGCGACCCACATGCCAAAGCTGAGCGAAAATGATACCACCTGCTGCGTGTACCGCTTGAGTGACCTTTTTCCAGCCTTCGATTTGGGCATGCGAATGTATGCCTGGCGTCCACGCATAACCTTGACCCCTCGGCTCAATTTGCGTGCCTTCAGTGACCATAAAACCTGCAGAGGCGCGCTGGGCATAGTAGCTTGCCATTAATTCATTAGGAATATTGTCCGGTTGCGTGCTGCGAGAGCGTGTCAACGGTGGCATGACAATACGGTTTTTTAACGTATATGGTCCAAGTGTGACAGATGCAAATAATGGGCTGGTATCGATATTAGATGGTTCCATAAAACTCTCTTTTAAAACAAATGGACTGGGTTATTGTTTAAACCACTGAGCTTGTTTTGATGCTTTATTACTGCGTAAGTAAGGTTGGTAAGCATAGAGTTTCATAGATACAATTGGAAACAGGATTTTGTTGTTTAAGATACAATTATAAATGGTACATGTTATGAATGGAATTAACCGACTCGATATCAAGCAGCTGAGAGTGCTACATGCGTTGCTTGATCTAAAAAATCTCTCACAAGTCGCGCGCAAAATGGGGCTGACACAACAGGCAATCAGCGAACAATTACGTAAGCTGCGTGATTTGTTTGATGATCGTTTGTTTATTCGTCAAGGCAATAGCATGGTGGCAACCCCCAAAGCGCTATCGATGCAGCAACCCATTAGTCGCATATTAGAGCAGTTAGAAGCACTGTTAGAGCCGGATGTGTTTTCGCCGCAGACTTATAAAGGCGTATTTACGATTAGCGCGACCGACTATGCGACGCAGGCATTATTACCGCAGTTGTTTCATATAACGCGCCGCGACGCGCCTGATTTGAAATTAATCGTGCGTGATTTTGCCTCAGACAATGTCAATCAGCTTATTGCGGCAGGCGAGCTTGATCTGCTGATTACTTTCCCAGAATTTATTCCTGATAACTTGGTTTATGTGACGCTACTTGAAGAACAACATTTCTGCATTACTGGTTGCAATAACGATTTTACAACAGAGCCGCTGTCACTGGCACAAATTGCCGCACACTCGCAGCTGGTGGTGTCACCTTCACGCGCTAACTTGCGTGGTTCTCATGATCAGTGGTTTGCAGAAAAAGGTCTTAAACGAAACATCGTTATGTCCGTTCCTAGCTTTTCTGCGGTGCCAGATATCCTTTATACAACCGATATGATTGCATTTTATCCTTCGCGTTTATTACCAAACAGTCGGGTTAAAGAGCTTAAAGTGGAAGCCCTGCCACCCACATTTAAGGTGATAGCAGCATGGCACCCACGTACCAGTCACAGTGGTATACACCGTTGGCTGATTGAACAGTTACAGCAGTTATCCAAGTCTGACTAAGGCATGTCCTTAGTTCAACCAATGAACATTTAAATGGGCTAAAAATGGCTAAATTTTGTTAAAAATCGTCAAACAGCACCGTTACTATACCGATATTAACGGTGCTGTTTTCCTCGTTTAACGGCAATTTATCTTATTTCTATCACAATTTTTAAAATGAGGACAGGCCCTAGAGCGTTATCGTTTTTATTTTTCGTCATTAGTTTTACTAAAGCCGTTTTTATCAAAGCTGCACTAAAGCCGTTTTTATCAAAGCTGCTTTTATCAAAACTAACATTGCTGATGCCAGACCTACTTATGCCAAAGCCCTTTGATTGCTTCCCACTGCTGAGTAAATATTGAGTCATTGCCGTTGGTGGATTGATTGGCTTTTGGCAATATGTGCTCGTAATAAGTACCTTTAAGAAGCTTAGTTAATAGACCTTCGCCGATGAAACCCTTACCATCATTGAGTGTATTCGCGGCTTTTAGTAATTGACGGATATCGTATTGTAATGGGTTTATATCGGGGACTTGTTTTTGCACATTTAGTAGCTCATAAACTGCGACACGAGCAGTACGAACAGAGCTCTCCATGGTAAATACCACATCATTATGTGTCTCGACGAACTGACCGACTAGACCCATATTGACACAACCATCAGGGACTATCTCAGGACGATCGCCTTTAGCACGAGGCATAAACATTGAGGTAATGTAGGGCATATAAGCCGTTCTGACGATGGTATTGGCCATGATATTCTCTATATCATCGAGGATGCCAAGGTGATGACAGAGTTCGCTCAAGATCTCTTTGCCTGTACATTCTGGGATGGGTTTTTTGACATAATTGCCTTCTTTATCCATAAACAAGGCATATAGCCATACGACTAGCGTGTCTTTTGGCTGATCAGGGAAATGCGGTTGACGGTTACAAGTAAAGCTCATCAACCAGTTTGAATCCGTAATCGTAATGATGCCACCGGTCACTGTTTTACCCGTATAAGGATCGTTGACAGACAGCGTTTTGAGCTTATCAATAAAGGCAGACGGCTGGCAGGTCAACGTCGCCGACATCCAAGCAGATTTATCCACATGCTGATTAAATTTTTCTGGGTGACCAAAGACGTCAGATTGCTTAGCCAGATTATTCCATACTTTCCAACCAGACGATTGTCCCATGCTGTCTTTCGTAAAGTCCAGCGTCGGCGCAGTATTATCATCACCATAGCGGGTATCTTCGGTCATGGAGCCAGTCGTCACGATGACGAAATCATTGCTACCCATAGGAATGGTGGTTTGCTCACTCGCTTTCTCCGTGATGATGGCTTTGACCTTTTTGGTGCCTGTTACTTTATCAGCATGCTCAAACTCAAGGTCTAAATCGGTAACGAGCGTGTCATACTGAAACTGCACGCCTTTATCTTTTAAATAATTTTGTAGTGGCTTAACAAAGCTATCAAATTGATTGTATCTTGGGAATACCAGCGCAGACATGTCGTTTAGACCGTCCAATGCGTGTAAAAATCGATGTGTATAAAGCTTAAACTCAAGTAAGCTGTGCCAGTTTTCAAAAGCAAACATGGTTCGCCAAAACGTCCAGAAGTTACTACTCAAAAAGCTGTCATCAAAATACTCTTCAATAGTGATATCGTCTAGCTCTTCCTTAGGTTTTAATAGCAAACGAATTAAAGCGAGTTGGTTGGTTTTACTCAATCCCAGTTGACTGAAGTCTTTTATCTCGCCTTGCTTATGGATCAGGCGTGCAATAGAGTAATTGGGATCGGTGTCATTTGCTATGCGATACTCATCCAAGGTGCTATAAGGCGCAGGCATTTCAAGAGCGGGGATATCTTGGAATAAATCCCAAAAGTTTTCGTAAGTGAAATCCATTTCACGACCGCCGCGCACCATATATCCCGTTTCAGGATTGCCGCTACCATCTAAGGAGCCACCTGCCACGTCAAGATGCTCTAAAACGGTAATGTTTTCAGCAGATACTTTGCCATCTCGGATGCAGTAATAAGCACTAGCCAAACCTGCAATACCGCCCCCAACGATATAAACCTTACTGTCCTGATAAGCGTCAGTGGGCGTCCCAATATTGCGCTGATAATTACCAATTTGATCAGGGAAGGGTAAGCGCTTGCCTGGTATGTTTGCTACACGGGTTTTACTGGCATCAGGCTGGTGGATAAATGTGTCGTGGTCTACCGGATTATTGGTTTGAGTCTTTATAATTTTCATAGTTTCATCCTTATTGAGTAAGACTGATATAAAAGGTTATTTGACTAAAATGAAGGGTTTATAGACAGACTATAGGGTGTTTTTATTAAACAATAATGACATCGGTTGAAAGTAACATAAGTACTTATTTGCCAAATTATGCGTTATCCATTGGCTAATGGCTGACTATTTATGATGGTTGCTAACCACAATCACCTCTATGCAATTACGTAGGTGCTGTTTCATACGCTCCAGCAACGGCACAACCTTGATAGCTTTTATTATCATAAGTTAACGTCACCGTAAATTCATTTTGATAGCCATTATCATCGGTACAAATCTGGCTATTTATATTCATAATAATAGGCTTGCCGCTAACGGTACTCACGTATTCCACACCTTCAGCATAGGTCGAACGAGAGACAACGATGGTCGTTGGTTTCAAAAAATCTGCTTCAATGCTGAGTTGGTTGCCATCAATTACTGTGCGCCAACTTTTTTCTGTATTACCAAAAGCGGTGAATGCTGATAACGGTTCTTCGGCGCTGGACTTCTCCATGCTTAGCTGTTCGTCAGCGTTCTCTTTTGCCGTGTTGTTAATGACCGCTGTTGATTCTTTTGCCGTGGTTGGTGGATGACTACTACAAGCCATTAGTGCAAGACTACTTGCTAAGCACAAAGTACTAAAAAACAAAGAGCGCATCGCTTTTCCTTTAATATTTAAAAGAGAAAGACTTTGTGAGCGTCTTTCTTTATGGTTAGTTGAATAGCTGTATGAGCGAGTTATATCAAGCTCTGAGTGTACAGCAGATAGGCTTTGCAATCAGTGATAAGTGGCGGTGATCCGCGATATTATATAAAATACAAACACACCCTCTATATTAGTATTATTAATATAACATATGTATAAAATTTCACAGTACAGAACAAGATAAACTTGGCAGACTCTATAATCATAGATATATTGATGACATAAATAGAAAAATTAGCGACTGATTTTCTAATTTTGTAACTATGCTATCAATAAGAAAATCACTTTTATCGATGATGAGCTGCGTATCTTGTTAACTGGTTATGCGGATCTGAATGCCGTGATGGATTCTGTGAATGAGGGCGAAATTTATCGCTATATCACTAAGCCATGGCAAAATGACGAACTCAAAAAAATTGTTAATAAAGCCACAGAAATTGCTCAGCAAACGCAAGAAATCACGCAAAATTCTATTAAAAATGATGCAACTCAAAACCGTGTTAATAGTGGCACGGTTAGCAATCGCCATATATTGGTACTAGACGATGATGAGAGTGTCTATCAACAAATAAAAATTCATTTTAAGAGCGCTTATACTGTGAGCTGGGCGAGTAACCTTGAACAGGCCGCAAAGTTATTACAAAAAAAACGCTTTGGTGTCACGATTACAGATTCGACGCTCAATAAAGAAAATATTACGCCCATCGTTTATGCCTTAAAAAATATCCAGCCAGATCTAATGGTGCTGATGTTGACTGAATTCAAAGATGCTCATATGGTCATTGATTTAATTAATAAGGGTCAGGTATATCGCTGTCTACCACGTCCGACTAACTTCTCTATCATGAGTATCAGTCTTGATCGGGCTTTTGATCATCACGAAAGATTGGTGCAGCAGCCGATACTGGCAGCTCGTCATCATGTTGAAGAAGTGCCGGAGTTAGAGGCTTTTAATTTTTCTGAAAGGTTGAAAGGTTTCTTTGCCAAATTCAGGGGTTGGCGCATTAGTAGATAAAAAAATAGGGCACACTAAAAATGCCCTATCTATGATTTAAACGTATCATTGCCTCCTATGTACATGAGAGACGTTTTTATTGCTCGTGATTTATTTGCTCGTGATTTATTTGCTCGTGATTTATTTGCTCGTGATTTATTTGCTCGTGA
>NZ_JADQAH010000014.1:51045-72039 GCF_022129225.1 Psychrobacter sp. Ps7
TCATTTGCTCGTGATTCATTTGCTCGTGATTCATTTGCTCGTGATTCATTTGCTCGTGATTCATTTGCTCATGGTTCATTTGCCCGTGTCCACCATGCATATTGGCCATGACCATCGGCACCGCTATGACGGCTAAGCCAGATAGCATCATGATTGCGCCATTCACTTGCCTTAGGCGCAAACGCCCGATTTGATTGCGCATCCAGTTGACCGTTTCGTGCGTGGCGACGAGCATGGGTACGGTTCCTAGACCAAAGACAAACATTAATACGGCACCTGTGAGCGGGTCATGACCGACGACCGCAATAAGTAATGCGCCATAAACGAGACCACAGGGTAAAAACCCCCATAATAAACCTGCCGTCAATGCTCGAGGAAAGGTGTTTAAGGGGAATACTTTTTGCCGCAGAGGTGATAAAGCTTGCCAAAAATGCATACCAAGACGTTCAAGCTTGTTTAAAAAAGGCAACCCTAGCATGGTTAATCCGACAAATACCAAGACCAACCCTAGTAGAATGCGAGGTGTGCTATTGCCAACCATCAGAGGGGTTAATACCGTGGTGCCAATCACTCCAGCAATTAAGCCCAATAGGGCATAACTGAGTAAGCGCCCCAAATGGTAAGTCGCAATGAGGCCGCGTTTTTTTGCTGGACTGGTTTCTTTCATCGATAGTCCGAATGCGGTGACGATACCGCCACACATACCTAAGCAATGCGGCGAACCAAAAAATCCCATTAAAAATGCTGCAATTAATAGTGCCATAGTCATGAAGGTGCTTCCTAAAATATAAGATAAATAAAATCCGTTGAAGGTTTAATCGTTATGTTAGTCAGTTAATGACCTATCTTAATGACACCTAAAACTTATAGTTGACACCCACATACAATGATCGGCCTGCGCCAGGAACGGCAGTGCCCCAGTTAGAACCGTTGCCTATTTCGCCATTCATTGACATGGTTTTGCCTTGACCCATGTATGCGCCCCCTAGAGGTAGGTCATAGTTTTTATCGAATACGTTATCGATACCAGCCTCAATCGCTACCTCTTTAAACTGATAGCCTGTACTGAGATTTAAGAGACCATAACCCGCCGTTTTAATTTCGTTGCGAGGGGTTGAGATATCATTTTTAGCCGCGACGCCCACCACTTCGATTTGGTTTGTCCAACCGTTATTTTCCCGATTCAGAGCAACACTGCCATTGAATGGCATGATGTTATATAAGTCTGAGCCGCTGTCTTTATTTTCCCCTTTGGTATAGCTTAAGGAGCCTACTATATTCCAGTACCCCCAAGCATTTGCTGCCAGCTCCCGATTGGCTGAGATATCTATGCCATATATCTCAGCATCTTGGTTGGTATAGCGCAGCACATTATATTGATTCGCTGTTTGAGTGCTAGCTGCTGTGTTTGCCATGGGGTTCCACTGTACGGCATCGACATAGTCGTCAATTTTTGAATAGTAAGGAGTGGCTTTAACGCCCCAGCTATCATCAGCACCGCGCCAGTCTAAGGTGGCAGATAGGGTGTTGGATTTTTCTGGGCGTAGATTAGGATCACCAAAATAGCCATTACCGTCACCAACGGTATTATTCATGATGGCCGCCATTTTCCAAGTGGACCAGGTATAGCGTTCATATAAGCTTGGCGTGCGCTCTTTGTGCGATAGACCTAATGCTAGATTTTTTTGTGAATCAATGTCGTAGCGTGCGAGTGCAGTAATATCAAAGTTGTTATCCGTGGTTCGGCGGTCACTGGCATTAAAGTTAGCGCTATCTCGCAGCTGATTGGTCATATTGTTTTGACCCTCGATTTGATAGCCATGTACTTCATCAGCACTGGTACGTACGTTTTCATAGCGAGCGCCAAGCTGGGTGCTCCAGTCAGGCGAGATGTCTTTTTCCCATTCGCCATAGATACCGATGCGCTGACGCTGACCATTGTTGATATTTTGAAAGTCGTTTGGCGACATCATACCGTCGCCAGATGCCGCCCACGTATCATCGAGCGTGTAGTCTTGATATTCAGCACCTATATTGAGCGTGCCTTGGTTGGTTAAATCAATAATACCTTTAAGATTGGCACCGATGGTCTCGCTACTGGTGTACATCGGCATACCTTTGGCATTACCATATAAGAACTGTTTGTCGTCTCCAAAGTTCATATAGTGATCGACTTTTTCATGATAGGCCTGTGCTTCTAACTGCCCCCAATTTAACTCGCTTTTGTAACGCAAATTAATGCGGTCAAGCTGATTGTCGAGCATGTCCATCCGCTGATTTGGATATAGCTCTTTTGGGACGTTTTGCCACAGATAAGTTCCTTGTAGCAGATGATTGCCACTCTTATAAGCCACATCTACTGACTGGTTTTTGCTTTCATAAGCGGTTGAACCAACTTCGTCTTTCGCTAATGTTTTATTAGGGTTACCTGTTTGGGTATAAGATTTAAAATCACCACCAGCTTTATAATTATCCGCCTGCGCAAAGCTGCCTTTATAGGTGAGGCTAAGCTGATCGTTTGCCGCTGTGGTCGACAAGTTAGCCCCATAGGCGTCACCATTACTACGATAAAATGTGCCAATTTCACCTGAAGTTAGTATGTCGCTATCCGTTGAAAAGATAGGCTCTGCTGTTTCGACAACGATAGTACCGCCAATACTATTACCACCGACACTCACAGGCGTCACACCTGCATAAACGGTGGTCTTGTCTATAGCGCTTGGCGCAATATAAGACAAGGGTGAGTTCATACTGTTCGGACAAGAGGCGATTGAGTCAACGCCATCCACTAAGATACGCAGACGGTTGTCCGCCAAGCCTCTCATCACGGGCAAGTTTGAGATGCCACCGGCACTTTGTACATTCAGACCGGGTATTTTTGTCAGTATAGTGGCCGTATCACTGCTTGCCACTTGTTTGCTGCTAATAAATTTTTGATTAAGGCTGGCTGTTGTTCCAAGTGCATCGGTACTATATGGCTTATCCGCTGCTGTCGCATAAACGACGATTTCTGGCAATCGGATATGTGGCTCATCATCCGTAGTAGGCATGTGCGCCTTTACGGTTGTGGAATCCGCATAAGCGCTACTGATATGCAATAAAGACAAGGCTAAAACACTTAGTTTTAAAATAGGTACAGCATTCATTGATGAAGATGACATCTTTTTTTCCTAGAAACTTGCAAAAATATTTTATGAAATCGGTTATTCAGTTTTTACCAAGAGGCAAGGTAAGCCAAGCCACTTATGGACTTAGACTAGGCACTTACTGAATATTTTCCGATATAAATAGATAGTATTATGAGCACAATATTATGAGCACAGTTTTGAGCGCAATGTTTTAGGCAAACGCATACAAGTGCCTCAATCAGAGCGTCAAATGAGCGCGTTGATTGAGAGCATTGTCACTAATGCTCTAGGGCGTGTCCTCAATTCAATCGATTACTTTCGAAATGGGCTAAAAATGGCTAAATTTTGCCAAACATCATCAAATAGCTTATTAATATCTCGATATTATTTGCGCTACTTTTCTTGTTTGACGGCAATTTATCTCATGTTTATCACCATTTTTAAAATGAGGACACGCCCTAAAAATATTGGACTATAAATGTGGATAATTATGTAGATAATTATGTGAGTATGACTGGAGGAGCGCGTGCGAGGGGTCGTAAAAAATTACTAGGAGAGTAGGTATGTGAGCGATACAAAAACGTGACTGAGACAATAGACAGCTCAATCAAAGCCGAGTCAGTATGTGTAAAAGCGACTGGCAATAGTGCCGCAGACATGGCAGTGCAAAGGTCACAGCCAGTGTATTTTAAGGTATCAGGGTTAGATTCAGAGCTTTCAACCTTATCTTTGCCATACAAAGCTTCCTGTGAAGGTGCGGCGTCAACCGTTATAACTGGCTCAACGGTCGCAGGCGATGCTAAAGATAAGGATGCATTATGATGAAGTAAATGACGGGCGGCACTATCAATGGGTATGTTGTGATTCGTTTGCGCAATATCAGTCTGTATTTGCTCATACTGCTTAACTGCCGATACAATCGGTGCAAGCTCTGCACAGATACCATGACCTAAGTGGGCATTATCATCCCATAGAGGTGTGAGCAACAGCGTGATGTGCATGATCCAAGCAAAACATGCGACCAACATGCCGAACCACATCGTTACCGGTGATGAATATCGTAAAACAAGCTTACGGCGCTTAGTAGACATGATAGGGTCATCGTATTACCAGCATGCTGATGATGCATAGGTAACATTTATAAGTAAGGAGGTGTGCTAACTTAAAACGTCAGTTTAAAGCATTTTAGAAAGAATACTTAACAAAATAGACATTATCATTAGCAATGCCATTCTAAGACAAGGGGTATGCTCTTTACAAGTCTTGTATAGATATATATCGGGCATTCTAGAGAAATCGGTCACAGCGTCGTCATGTTTGCTCAGCCTGCTATTTGCCGTACTTTAATTTATCGTATCTTAATTTGCCGTATTATCCTTTGCTGTACTTATATCCATCTTGTACTGAGAAGACTATATGACTGAAGTAGCTAGACGATAACCAAGCAAATGAGAAAGAGCTAATAAGACCCAGCGGAAAAGATAGGCTAATGTAATGCGGAGTGCGATTTTTTGTTTTACGCGACCAATATTGATGGTGCTAGCGACTTAAAAATAGTGAAATTTTTCGGCAAAAAAGAGCAATTTAACAACTATTGCTCTCTATATTGTTTTTCTCGATAACATCGATTTTTCTCTCTAATTCTATAATCTGTAACTTACAGCTCTTATAGTGATCTTCTTGATTGCCCTCTATATCCTTAAGGGTTCTTTGATAGATACGGTTGTACAGTGATGTTAGGGCTTTTTTAATTGCTTTGATTTCTCTTGAGGATAAATCCATTTGCTTATCAAAATCAGGTGCTTTTATTTTTGCACATAGCTCAAAAAGTGTGAGATTAAAATCTTGATAGTATTGCTGCACTGAGTTTTCTTTTGATTGATCGCTATATTGGATGTTTTTTTTCATCAGAATGAGCAAAGCACTATCAATCAAGTTTTTTTCATAATCTGTCAAACATAAGTAATGGTTCATTACATCGATTCTCAGTTATTTCAAAATTACTATTCAGAAGGCCATCAGTTGGCTACTTTAAAAAAATCCATATGCCAACGACCCTTGCAGAATACTTATCTAGCCTACTTGGTTTGGTATTTACTCTTTAAAAGTCTTTATTGTGATGCGGCATATCGTCAATGGCTTTGAATAATCAACGCATTTTATAGGGTGAAAATGAAAGTATCGTGACAACGTCTACGTTTTATAAAAAATATGCCAAAGCCAGTCATCCTAATCTATATATAAGATATCTTTTCATTCGCTATTACTTGCCCGTCTAGAAAAGCGCCAATATGACGCTTATAGCGTACCACTTAAGAAACCTTCCCTCATTAAGGTTACCTTTCTTCAATCTTCATAAACCTACTTAACGTTTGAATCATTTATCATTCTCGTTGTCGATAGAGCAGATTTTTATCATGATGCTTTTTATCACGTGAATGCTTTACTCGATATTGAGTAAGGCAGTTTCAACCACAACTCATAACTAATATGACTTTATACGAGAAAAAATAATGAAAAAAATAATGATAAGTTCAATTTTAGCCATTACTGCTTGCTTCACAATGGTTAGCCAAGCAAGTGCTGCGCCGCAAATTGCTAAACATCATGTTGTTAAAGTGAAGCATCAAAAGGTCAATGCAAAGTTTGATAATAAACATCAGCATGTTAAGAAAAAGGTAGTAGTGTCAAAGCATCAATCAAAAAAACCAGCGGCTCATCTCAAAGCAAAAAGCAAATATCAAGCTAAGCACACTCATGGACATCGTTCTTAATCGTTCAGCTTACTGATATAAAAATAGCGCCCATATTAGGCGCTATTTTTTTGTTTCGTTGTTATGTAATAAAAGCTATGTGACGAAAGCTATGTAACAAGGCTATATGATAAAAAGCATGTCACAAAGATAATCACTACTGACTGTTTAAAGTAACCGTCTTAGTACTACCATTACTACTAGGCTGACTCAGTGTCACTTTGCTTGCTAAGATATCGCCTTTGGCATTGATCTTGTAGCATTCTGATGAAGTGCCTGCAGGGTCAAAGCTGAGTAATAGATTGCCTGAGGTTTCTATACAGAACCATGCGGTATTATTCGTATCACGCGATAAAGACCAGTCTTGGTTATAAGTCCCTATCTTGTTACGCATGCTGCTATCGGCATAGACATTTTCCGTCAGTAGCTTACTAGAAGCGCCTACCGTCGCCATTTTAGGAATGGTGGTCGTCTGGTTAGATAGTGAGTATTTACCTGTACCGTCTGTAAAACCATGGAATATCAGTGGATTCAGGGTGAAGTAATTGATAGCGACGGATTGATTGGTGATTTGATTATTCATCTTATTGATGGTGTTTATCTCGGTACCTTGTACAGACTTATTATTAAATACCATACTGCCTTTAGGCGTCACTTGAATCTCTGCTGACACGCTTTGACTGCCGACAACTGCAACTAATTTATCACTGCGTTGTTTGGTATAGATGTTGAGCATGGCAGTCTCAACAGGGTATTGAGTGACGATGCCATTAACATTGTTGTTTTGACCCGTGTTCCCTGTCATTCCACCAGCACAAGCGCTTAAACCCAGTCCTGCTGCAATACATAAACTTAGTGTCTTCATTATTTTGTCCTCAACTTTTAAATGTATGATGTGATATCTACTATAATCGAATTTTTAAATAATGACATCTGCTAACTGTCTTAGACTTTGCTATTTTTAGTCCGCCCATACCAACGGTACTTCGTGAAGTTATTGAGAGGTTTTTGAGAGAGTCTTGGTACAAAGCGATAATAGTAGCCAACGATTTTATAGTATGGCAGCGCCGCAGCAATTAAGACCAAGTGTTCTATCGATACCGTATTAAGAGAGATTAATGACTTAGTAGAGCAGGGGATGCCGCAAAAATTTCAAGCTTCGGGGCGCATTACGAGTTATGAGTTGGATTTATAATAAAAATTATTTGGTTGAGAGAATCTGCAGGCAACAAAAAAGCCAGACAACTTAAATTGTCTGGCTATTTGTGCAGTATTTCTTATCAGCTGTCTTAATTAGTTAACCATTAACCATCAATCTATGGTCGCGATACTGCTACCGCTTAGAACTTCGACCTTTTGCAGGGCGCTTACCATTTGTAGCAGGTTTGCCATTGCCCACAGCCTTTTTGCCATTGCCAAAAGGACGTCTATCCTTACCTTTAGAACCCGCTGGTTTTCTCGCATCATCCTTGGCGTGTTTTTTATTGCCCTTTGCTGTCCCCGCTGATTTTGAAGACGTTTTTGTCTTTGATGAATCATCAGTACGAGCATTTTTTCGTGGCGCATTACGAGATTTCTTGCCCGGATTACTGGCATCTGAAGAAGAACCTTCTATGGACTTAAGTAAAACAGACAACTCTTTTTCGGTTAAATCTCGCCAATCTCCAACGGGAGTACCTTTAAGACTGACATTCATAATCCGCGTACGCTCAAGCTTCACCACTTCATAGCCAAAATGCTCACACATACGACGAATTTGACGGTTTAAACCCTGCACTAGCGTGATGTTAAACACGGTGGGTGCCACCTTAGTAACCGGGCATTTCTTGGTCATCTTCCCAAGCATTGGCACGCCACCAGCTAAACCCTCAATAAAGCTATCTGTTATCGGCTTGTTCACCGTCACCAAATATTCTTTCTCGTGGTTATTACCAGCACGAAGTACCTTATTAACCAGATCACCATTACTGGTCAAAAAGATTAAACCCTGAGAGTCTTTATCCAAACGTCCAATCGGAAAAATACGTGTACTATGTCGAACGAAATCAACGATATTATCTTTTTCTGAAGCTTCTGTAGTGCTCACAATACCCACGGGTTTATTCAAGACAATAAACACAAAATCATCCGCCTCTCGCGGCTCAATGAGTTGCCCGTTGACTTTTACCGTATCTCCAGCAACCACTTGATCGCCTACTTGAGCACGCTTACCATTGATGTATACATTACCTTGTTCAACAAAGCGGTCAGCGTCTCGCCTGGAGCAAATACCGCTTTCGCTGATGTATTTATTTAAACGAGTTGAGGAAGCGTTAAACATAAAGCACCGTTTTACCTGATAAGAAGCATTTTTTTACTAAGAAAAAAGCCTAAATTAAAGGGGTTATCAACAAAGAGAAGGTTCACATTATATAGGAAATTCAATATCCATTTCGGGAGAGAAGGGCAAAACCTTAGAAATATATCCAGTATCGTATTTGTACCTATTAAAATCAATATTATCCTATGTTAGCTCGCCAGTCTCACTAGTACGCATATCTTTCTCGTTTTCCTCTCAAACGTATAAAATACTATGATCATCGCACGAACGTATGTAGTGAATCCCTTTGATGAGCACCGTCTCTGTAAGCTCATTATCTATCGTAAGTGCGACAGGGGTTAGTAAGACCACTCTGCACAATATAAGGAGATTAGCGTTTTAATCCTTGCATATAATTGAGAAAATATGAAGAATATTACCTATATTCACTAAAATCTATACTGGACTGAGTGGCAATCTTTAACATATCAAGGTAGGTCAACGAACCACCATAGAATGCTTGAGTTATGCGGTTTCAATCCACGCGCCCGTGATGGACGCGAATTGCGTAAAGGTCGCTTAATCTACGTTGAGGGCGTTTCAATCCACGCGCCCGTGATGGACGCGAAGACAATCAGGTAATGGATATTCAGAAGTATAAGGTTTCAATCCACGCGCCCGTGATGGACGCGAAGTCTACGTTATCATCTAGCCCTTCTGATTGTATTGTTTCAATCCACGCGCCCGTGATGGACGCGAAGTCTACGTTATCATCTAGCCCTTCTGATTGTATTGTTTCAATCCACGCGCCCGTGATGGACGCGAAGTAGCATAATTCTAATGGGGATCTTTGTTATTAAGTTTCAATCCACGCGCCCGTGATGGACGCGAACTTCCTAGATGGTATTCATGGTAACGCTACACAGGTTTCAATCCACGCGCCCGTGATGGACGCGAACAATCCCCACGCCTTGCGTCTTAGGCTTGGCACGTTTCAATCCACGCGCCCGTGATGGACGCGAAAGGCAATTAATAAAACTGATTTATCAGCTATCAGTTTCAATCCACGCGCCCGTGATGGACGCGAATGATTGCCGAGGAGGATGCAGTCTCAGATAAAGTTTCAATCCACGCGCCCGTGATGGACGCGAATTACAGCTTCTGCTACAGGTTCGCAGCATAGAGTTTCAACCTCTACCATGTCAAAGTAGGTCGACCAAATATTTTAATATGACATTATCTTACACGTATTGATTTTATTGGCTTACAGATATTCTGTAATTAAAAAATGACAAGGTCAATTCATGTAGGATAAAATTTAGTACGTATTTGGGCACTATAGTTTTATAGTCTTTTTACCTCTACTCTAGCGAAGATTAAGCCAAAAATAATGCATTTTCTATAAACAATATCTTTCTTCCGTCTTATCTTTCAAGCTGATTTCTTCTTGTTTCAATCCCTAAGCATTGTCTTTATTTTATTTTCTCTGCATAATATAAGGAGATTAATCTTTTAATCTCTGCATATAATTGAGGAAAATATGAAGCATATTACCTATATTCATGAATATCCAGACTGGACTGAGTGGCAATGGTCGGATAAAAAACTGCTGCCATTGGTCAGTCGTGTGCGGATATTACAAGGCCGTTTACTTGGGAAATTACTAACGTTAGGATTCGATCTTAACGTTGAGGCACAGTTAGATGCTGTCACGCTAGAGATCGTTAAAACCTCTGAAATAGAAGGTGAGGCATTAAATAATGAGCAAGTGCGTTCCTCAGTTGCACGGCATTTAGGTGTAGATAATGACAGTACGCTCGCAACCACTCGTGAGATTGATGCGGTAGTAGAGATGGTGCTAAATGCAACCTATCACTACAAGCAACCATTATCGCTGGATGACTTACTGGGATGGCACAGGGCATTATTTCCAGATGGATATAGTGGGCTGTATCGTATCAAAGCGGGCAGTATCCGTGATGACAGTCAAGGACCTATGCAAGTGGTTTCTGGCGGTTATGGTCGCGAGCAAGTTCATTTCGTTGCTCCTAGTGCGGATAGGCTAGCAGATGAGCTAGACAATTTTTTATTATGGTTTAACACGTCACCAAATGAGCAGGATAGTATGGATTTGGTCATCAAAGCAGGTATTGCTCATTTATGGTTTGTCACTTTACATCCCTTTGATGATGGCAATGGACGACTAACTCGTGCCATTACTGAGAGAGTGCTGGCACAAAGCGATGAGAGTCATCAACGGTTTTATAGTATGTCAGCGCAGATTCTTAAACAGCGTAATGACTACTATAAAATATTGGAACGCACTCAAAAAGGCGATACTGACATCACTGCTTGGTTGGTTTGGTTTCTACAAACACTAGAACAATCTCTCATCGCTGCTCAAATGACCACAGATAAAATCATACATAAAACGAGTTTTTGGCAGACGCATCGACAGCATGCTTTGAATACCAGACAAGTCACTATGCTGAATGCTTTGCTGACTGATTTTTATGGCAAGCTTACGACTAAAAAATGGGCAGTGATGGCTAAGTGCTCTATAGATACCGCACTACGGGATATCAATGATTTGATAGAGAAGGGGATGCTGAAAAAATCTGAGGCTTCTGGGCGTAGTACGAGTTATGAGGTGGCTTTATAAAAGTTATTGGATTTTGTCTTCAGGATCTATAGCGGTCGTGTCTTAACCTATTTTTTATAGGATTTACAGCATAGCTCAGTTTATTGGAAACCTGCCTCTTGTGCTAAATACTCACAGTTTATTCAGTAACACTAAGAGTATCTCATCCTGAAATAGGTTGAGGATTTAAGATGAGCCAGATACTGCCAGTATCTGGCTTTTTCTTTACTTATTGTTAACTGGATCCAGTAACACAGAGGCTTTAACTAATTAATAGACCATTTAAAGCAGACTACCTAAGCCAGTTGTGTTTATTGAAATTTATTCATATATAGCATTATATACTTTGACGCCCAAACCCTTTTAAGAATGTATCGACGGTTGCTGCCATAGGGCTGTCATTAGACATAGGTATGTGTTTATGGGCAATTTGTCGCGATTTAGGTAGTGTGAATGTTGCGCCGTTGCTATATTCTTGACACACCTTTGGATATATTTGCTGCCAACAGGGATAGGTAACGGTTTCTGCTTTATCTCTCATGTCTGAAAAGCCAACTCGTCGAGCGGTCTCATAAACCACAGCATGAACATACTTTTTCTGAGCAGCGTCAAGATAAGCTTGGCGACTGTCTGGATAGTTTTGCTCACTAGTATTTGCTAATGCTAGTAAGTCACGCGCTGAGCTTGGTGGCCATTCTTCAAGGATAGAGAGCTGCCGAGCTTTTTGCCACTGATCAGCAGTTGGTTGCAAGTGCATGATGACCGTTGCCCATAGTATTGCTTTGTGTATAGGATAGTCCTTAGCTTTTGCTTTATTACCAAAATTTAGCTGCCATTCACCAAACAATATCACCAGCTCTTTAGTTATTTGTCGCATCTGTTGGTTATCATCAATAGCATCGTCATCACGCCATGCGGTCGAAGTAGGCATCAACGTCTTGTTGACCTTGCTCAACGTAGTGGGCAGCATAGTCAAACGCGTCGCCAGATGCATTTTTTTGATTGGTTTTTGAGGCTGACTCATAGTACTCTCCTTTGCTTTTTTTATTTTTTGGATGATATTGACGGTCATTATTGATCCATGTAATGAACACATCACGTCGTCTGTCATCCGTTAAAATGGGATTGTTTTTTAGCTCTTGCTCTGTGTAGTACGTTTTGAAACTCTTAATATGATTGGCATAAGCTTTTGAATCTAATACTGGTGCTGATGATGATGCGTTTTTAAGTAAAGTGTTTGTCTGATTGAGTGTAGGTGCTGCCCAGTTTTTAATAGGATCAATATCTAAACGGTTATTATTTAAGTGAGAGAGAGAAGAGTTATTAGATGAAGATAAAGATGATGATGACGGGCATTGCTCAAGCATATTCTTAGTATTGCTTAGGCATGGCTCAGATAATTCTTGTGGATTAGTTTTATCATCAGCAGGCTTAGAGTTTTGACTGTCATTGTTTTCATTTTTACCCCACCGAGCATCAGCAGCTTTTTTAGCTCGTTCCGTCTTGACCCTTCTATTATTTGTCGCAGTTTCTTTTTTATCGTTAAGATATGAGCTGAATAATAGCTCGCCATTGCTTTCAAAGAGCTGAATACTCAAAAGTAACTTGATAAACGTTTTGGTTTTAATGGCAGACAGTCCAGTGATCGCAGCAATAATTTTGTCATCATGTGGTATCTCACCATTTTTCCAATAATCCATCATAAGTAAATACAGCGCGCCGACTTGCTCAGTACTAAAGCGTGTGGTCATGGCCAGCATCTCACCAATATAAATGGGTAGCCAAATACCCACATCATCCGATTTACTCATGATGTCCTCCTTGATCAGTCGTTGGCGTCATAAAAAAATCCTCTGCGAAATCTAAGCGATCAAAGCTGTTTTTTGCGAGTCGGAATAGGATGTCAATTTTCTGCATGTCATAGCATTTCATATCAGCAGGTACTACTTTTAAATCGCACATCGCCAAAATGGCGGCAAACTGTATCAATTTGCTGTTTTTATTACTGCTATCTAACCAGCGACTGACGGTAGTGGTATCAACACCGATGCCTTGCGCTAATTGACCTCGTTTATATTTTGCAGCGCTTTGCAGTATTTGAGCCTGAATGCTGCGTGACTGTTCAAGTTGTTCTTTAGATAATGGGTGCATGCGGTTTCCCTCTTATTGATTTATAACTTCCACTCAAAGACATTTTTATTAATCTCATAACACTCTAAAACACGTAAGGTAAGTTTACTTACCTATTAAAACACAGAAAACTTACCTTCTCAACTGATAAGATAAGTTACCTATAGGTAAGGTGATTTTATGCAAACAATTGGAAAGCGATTATATAATCTTAGAAGAGAGAAGAAGCTTGCTCGAGATGCTTTAGGAGCAAAAATTGGTGTTTCTAAAACAGCTATTAAGAATTGGGAGGATGATGAAAATGCACCTAAATTTGAGTACTTACAATTACTATCAAATTACTTTGGCTGTAGTATTGAGTACTTAACTGAAGGCACAGTATCGAAAAATGATCCTTCTTCGATATGTACAGAAAATATGTACTATGCTCCTGTACTAAACTTTGCTCAAGCGGCTAAGTTCTACATAGATTCTGAAAGTATAGTAGTTGATAAATATATACCTATTTTGGGTGCTGAATATAGTGAACATCATTACTGGTTGATTCTAGAAAATGAAAGTATGCAGCCAGATTTTAAGGTCGGTGAACTAATTCTCATAAATCCTAAGTTAAGTCCTAGTCCTGGCGACTATATTGTTGCATTAGAAAAAAAATCAAAAGAAGTTGTTTTTAGGAAGTGGCGGTCGCCAGGGATTGATGAAGGTACAGCCAAGAATTATTCACAGCTAGTTTCAAATAATAACGACTTTCCGATTATTGATAGTCGTTATACGCTTTTTGAGGTATGTGGCATCGCTATTGAACATAGAATTAAGCTGAGATAATCTGTTTTACTTGATAATTATAGTCAGGAAATTTTTTAAGACTCATTATCAATAATAGGCAGTGTTTCGTCAGTGATGAGTATCATGTGTACAAAAAACCTTAACAGTGGCGAGTATTGCCATTTATTCATCTGACTTCTATTGTCGCGGCTAGCAATGCCGATGTAGATAGTGCTTATTGAATCATTAGAATGCTGCTTGATATCTTGGTAATCATCATCTGTTTTGGTGTTCTCTAGTACAGCTTTATTACCGCTCATAAGCCAATGCTTCAAAGGTAGCAGTTCTTTAGCGATACGCAAAAAATGCACTAATTCTTTTTTCTCTTTTCTTACAAATGATATAGAGGCTCTGCTATTAGACAGTTTCTGACGGCATATACCAAGGAACCAAGTCCAGTCAGGCTCTGATTTTTCTCGTAGTCGATAAGCGTTGCTTAATAGGGGTGATAGCAATCTCAGATCACTTTGGTATTGAATACTTAGCGGACTTAAAGCAGTAGTCTCTAAATCTGTTGGTTTTACAAAGCGAGGTTTACCGCGTTTG
The DNA here is from genome assembly GCF_022129225.1 of Psychrobacter sp. Ps7. Lineage (NCBI taxonomy): Bacteria > Pseudomonadati > Pseudomonadota > Gammaproteobacteria > Moraxellales > Moraxellaceae > Psychrobacter > Psychrobacter sp. Ps7. The sequence goes on from NZ_JADQAH010000014.1 coordinate 65,368, forward strand.
GTGGTGATGGCGGCAACCTCTCTTGCACGTTTTATTAAAATCTCTGCATCGTGCATAGAAATATTTGCCAGCTGTGCGGCTTTATTTAAGGAGGTTTTTTCATCAGAAGTCTGTAATAATAGTTGTACTCGGTTTAAACCGTAACGACCAAACAGCTCATCAGTGGCTAATGGCTCCGTGTTTAATAAAAAATACTTATCAGGATTTTCGACTGTAAATCGCGGTGACTTGCGTTTGCCTTCTATGATACTTTTAAATAAAAGCTTACGGATACTGGGCATACTGACCATACCGTTATCATTAATGTCGCCGTTATCATTGATCATTCTTACAGTAAGTTTAGTAAATTTGGTAATATTAAATAGTGTTTGTTTAGGTAGTTTTATATCAGAGACGCTTAAAGCATAAGTGGCCATCAAGGTAGCAAAATGGTTGTAATACTCAAAGCTACGCTCAGGCGACAAGTGCCCCATAATACCTGATAGAGCGTACCAGCGATCTTGTGCATCGATATGCTCTCCAAGTAGGCCTTTCTTTATACGCAGTATGTCGTTTTTGTCATAGTCGGTTAGGGATTTTACGAGATCTGGATGACTTAATAGCACTAAAGATAAATTGCTCACCGCTGTATGCCTAAAGCCATGGATGGTATGCGTTGCTACGTTTTTATCTATTGATATGTCCTTTAAGACCTGTTTGAGTAAATCTAAAGGCACATGATCGTCAATAGGGCGCTGATCAGACGATAAGGTAAATATAAACTTGTTTGTATTATCACCGATATTGCTTTGCACAAAGCTCATAAAAAAGTGCAACTCATCAGGTTTTAATAAGGCAAAAATAGGCACGCGGCGCACGCTACTTTGCGTCTTGATTGAGCGGAAGCTGTTTGGTCTGATGACCAATGACGGCCGCGCAAACTTAAGCCCTTCAATGTCATTAAATTTGAGCCCCAGTAGCTCTTTTTTGCGCATGCCAGTACGATAGACCAATATGAACAAGAGTGCGAACATTTCCCGCTCCAATATATCTACAGACCCTAATATCTGCGTAATAATGGCTCGATAAGCTTGAGGTGATATCAGCTCCGCACGTACCCGCCGACCGTTTTTGGACTGCTGGAAGTTCACGGAGGGTAGGTTGTATTTGCTCTTAGCAAAGTTGTGCATACTCTTGAATAAGTTGGCAGAGTATCCAATGTCAGTATTGTTTCGTACGACAGCTTTGTATTCTAAAATATCTTCATAAAGTTCCTCAAACTCTTCCTCTGACCAAATATCAAGCGGCTGCGCCGTTGTGAAATATAACCATTCATAGCCTATGGTTCTAATATATTTCAAAATAGACTCATTACTAAGCGATTTTGACTCCTTTCGATTTAGTAAACTTAGTACCCAATCTAATAAAATCTTTTCACTTAAGTCATCATATTGCTCATAGCGTTTTTGTACTCTTTCGATAAGGGTGTACGTCGTTTGGCTGATTTTTTTCTTTTTCTGTTTTTCATCCATTTTGAAGTCTTTAGTAAGATTCATAATTAAATCAGACTTTCTAACCTCTATCTTTTTGATAGGACTGCTAGGCGTCTCTTTTTGATTAATAGAGTTTTTGCTGATAGACAGCGTCAATATATGTTCTAGATCATACGGCTCCTCTTTATATTGATATTTTTGGTTCAAAAAACGGTCAAAGTCCTGCGTACTCAGCCCAACAGTGTTATGCATACCTCGTAGCACCCCAACTGAAGCATTATCAATATCAGCGCCATCTAGCATCTCCCAATAATAACTGGCGTAATATAAAAACCTTGAAAAGGGAAGTGGCTTAATAGATAAAGGCTCTGTTACGTCGGCTAGAGTGCTTATCAGATACTGCTTAAGGCTATCTTCAGAAAGGTTGGCTAGCGTATGTTTTATCTCTTCTTTAGAGCTGTTTTTATGGTAACGCATCAGCCAGCATTGACTGACCACATCTACGACGATTTGCTTGGTGTTATAAAGCGTGTCACTACCTTCTACGCGTTCGTTACCATAGCGTTTTTGCACAAAGCGTGGCGAGACCACGATTCTTTCATTGATAAACGGCTGATACTCTTTAGTAAGTAAAGAAGCAAGCCACCCTTGAAGCATCTGTACCTCATTGATGCCGCCATATACAATACCTGAGAATACCAGCCAACCTAAGATCTGCTCTTGGCTATATTCGGCTGTTTGATCCCAGTGATGCTGTACTGCGCGAATAGTTTTGACCAGTGACTTACCGTTTTTGACCCAACCTGTATTTATAGTCAGTGGATTAATTTTTGTGGGCTGCGGCGCGATGATCTTAGGATAACTGTATTCAGCAAGCATATAATGTTGGTTTTGATAATCGATAAACTTAGTAACGGTTCGCCATGCTTGTTTTAGTACCTTGGTTGATTTATAGGCTTGAGCAATCTCATCCTGAACGACAGTTTGAAACTTATCGAACCCTTCTTTAGATAAAGGCCGTAGTTGCTCATTAAAGTCACGTTGAAACTGACCTATCACTTGGCTCTGTGGCAACCATAATCCATCGGCATAACTAGTAGCGCCTTGTAAAGCCAAAAAGATACGGTCATTGGGCCAAAGCACTTGTCGGTAATGTTTATTAAAAGACTTTATAAATCTGATATTGCCAGGATAGGTTTTTTTCAAGGAATCCCACTTGGTCTGTAAATCGGCAAGTAGCTGTATCTCACGTTTCCTTATCGCGTCACTGTCTTTGAGTATGGACGGGTAAGGCACATAGCGCTTTTTTCTACCATCAAACTTTGCTAAGTCATCAATAATTTTTGGTAAGTGTAACTTATCTATTAGCATGATCTACCTCTATGGGGCTTATACCAACATGATTTGGATTAGGGCAGTGGTTGATTTTTATGTCGGTTAGTCCTAGCTGCTCAGCGATCTGCTCAAACGCGGATGCCACACGCTTAATATCTGCTTTACTACTCGATGAGAAACGTCCCAACACTTCTTGACGAGCTTTTTCATGACCAATAACTGTGTTAATCAGCGATAAGGAAACGCCAAGCTTTTCAAGCTGAGTACGGACAAGGTGACGTGTCCAATAGGGGTTAGCATCAATGATGTGTTTGGTCATATGATAGGCATCACCGCGCTTAATGTCCTTTAAGGTATGAGCCGTCTCAGACAACAGTCTCAATAAAGCCTCGTCGTTACCTAAGCGAATATCGTCAATGGTGGCGCTGATGACATGGTTTGACTGATGCTTAGCCTGATAATCAATCAAATATGTTCTATAGTCTATTAAATGTCTTACAAGAGTAGAACAAAGCGGTATCAGACGATCACTTTTGACTTTTTTAACAGGCTTGTCATTGATAACTAGCCAACCCATCTCGAGATCTATATTGCACATTTTCCCAAGCCCGTTGTTCGGTCGCACGCCGGTTAAGAGGCAAAATACGAACCATACATAAATACTGGTTCGATTGAAGTGATTCTCATCATTTGTACTTTGATCTGCCCAGGTTTTCATCTCATTCATGATGTTGTGGACGCTCTCAATTTTGAGCGCAAACCCTGAGCCTACGGTATATTTATACCAAGGGATGATATAATTTAAGTCAAAACTATTTAATCTGCTCAATACGCTTAGCGCTGATTTATAGTGAGAAATGATCATCTCACTGGTATGGCTGCTGTAATACATCGCTGGGGCATGTGGTGCTGGCGTGCGACAGATGATATCGGCAATATGCCGATGACAATCAGGTGTATAACGAGAGAGCACGACATGTAGTGCGGTCTCTATACGATTGACGGACAGGTACGGCAATCCAAGGCTGCTACGCAAGTTGGCAAGATAAGCCGTAAAATCTTCTTTTACCGGCAACTGACAGGCAAGCAGATTGTCTATCAGCCGTGACGGTAGTGGAACTTTGATGGTATCGGAATGGTTTTCATAATCTTCCTTTGTTAAAGTTTGGCTTATGGACCTTTTGGTAATACCTAAGCTGTGTTTAATGTAATACCTTTTACCCTTAAGATTAAAAATACCAGGGTGACCGATATAGCCAAGTATTAGTAAAGACTTAACTGGCAGTCCGGTAATCATAGATAACAGTAAAATACCCGCACAAGTTTTATGAGTCTCTGATTCTGGTAAGGTGCTTGCATCTTGGTTGAGCGCAGCAAATAGCGCTTGGTAGCCGGCAAGGGAGAGTAATCGCGTGTTAGAGTTGAGCGCAAGATCGCGCTGAGACATATAGTTTTGCTGTAGCGATAGGTCGATAGTTTGCAGCGGTATAGAGTTTTTGGTTAACGGGTTTGGATATTCGCCATAGCTGAGATAGGGCGCCTCATAGTGGTCAATACGCTCTTCAAAGCTGGTAGTTAACCCTTCGTAGATTTCGGTATTAGGGTCTAAAAATGCGAGATCTACGGCAGTATCACTGTGTTCTATATCATCACGTGTGCTATCCCATACATCATTGTTGGGCGCAGTATTCCAGTTATGGTTCGTTGTAGTAGAGTCTAAGGGAAATGTCGATGTATTGTCTGCTAAGTTGATCGCTTTAATTTTAATATTCTTAGGTGGCTTCTTATACTTAGGTTTTGACTTCTGTAATGCGTGCGCACTTTGATAGGCGGTCGTTATTTTCTCTATTTGACTGAGTTTTGCTTTTGCATCAGCCTTATCCTTTTTTATTTTCTCTGTATATTTAGCATTTTCATTAGACTTACCTTTTGATGCTTTCTTTTCTTCGGTATGAGCAGCTTGTTTATTATTTAGCACTTCAAGTGCGCTTTTTTTCTGTTCTAACAGACTATTAAATTCCGATAATATACGCTTTATGCTTATCTCAGTTTGGGCGATATCAGGAAGTGCCTGCCAAAGCCATGTGCGCCTTGAAGAGGCTGAAAACCGGGCCATCTTAAATTGCATGAGTACATTGTTGGTATGAGTTTTTTTATCTTGAACGATAAGTAAAGCTGCGGTGTGCATCGCTATGGACAGCCAAATCAATTGCAATGAGTGACCTAGTTGTTGTTTGGTGACAATATCCTGCATTAGGATAAGCAGCTGCATCATCAGTGGTTTTTGTGCCAAATCAGTGCGATTGATCTGCATATGCTGATCGGCAACTGGCTCATTTTGTAGTAGTGGCACAATAGTCTCTAATAAGTATTCAATAGAGTTATCAGCGCGCTTATAATCTTCATGTACTGCAATAACGATGGTGGAGATAGCCTCTACAACAGATTCTGGGTAAACAAACGCTTGATCACTCTTTAAGTGATCAATGGTCTTTGTAGATAGCCATTGTTCCGGATTGGGCGAGGTGTCATTATCTTGAGCCATCACGATACTCCAGTAGGACGACGTTTATGATAAGTTTGCTCATTTATTTTTATAAGCTCACAAAACTTGGTGACGGCAAATATATTTTTGTCAAATAACTGCTGATTCATCTGTTTATCTAAGATAGTTTTAAGTTGTCTATAAATGAGTTTGATATCCAGCTTCTTGTTATGAAGAGCAATCAATTCAATAAGCTCATGAAAACAAAGGTTGAGACTAAAATCATCTTTTAAGATGTATTTCACATGCACTTCTTGTCTTAGTGCATTAAAATCAATACTAGGGCTTTTGATCAGGTGGAAAAGCTCAAAGTTATTAACCTGAAACCACTTTTTATCTTCTTTGATGAACGATGTAGTTTCAGTCCAAACAGCGCTATGCTCAGGCTTAAAGCTTTCAGCAATAAACGGTCTGATATAACAAGTATAAATGTTGAATAGATCAAGGGCGTCTTGAAATATGAGAACCGATGTTGTCTGCAACTTGGCAATCGATAGTGATTTATGTGACTTCATAAACATCCCACTAAAATAATGTTTCGGTGACTTGGTCGTTACGCGCTGTATATTGACCTTCACTCCCACCTTACATGAGTGGCTAATAATTAAAACCCATTTTACTAAGGATTGAAGCAGAATCATGAAATACACGACAGTACGTGACGCCTATCGTATTTTGAGTATTTGTTGGAGAGTGTTTATGACAATTTCACCTAAAGTGTTTTAGGAATAAGCTGGCGTTGGTGGGCGGGGTGGGTGAATAGAGAAGTAATTTAGGACAATGGATTGGGGTTGCAATTGGCTAACTGCAATCGATGCTGTAATGAAGAGGTTTGCAACACCAAGCACAGCAGGGGCCATTTTCTAAGTCACCTGAGCGGTGATGAAGATTGACTGCTGCAACTCTTTAGGCTCAATGTATTTCTAAGTCACCTGAGCGGTGATGAAGTTCGGTAACGCTGGCAAGTCAAACGCTATATATTTCTAAGTCACCTGAGCGTTATATCTAGTAGATAGTGTATAAATAAAATGTAAGCTATATATATTGGGGTTTATGATGATAAATAGTTTTTATATATATAATATATACTATATAAAAATATCCACTCAGTGTATCCTTTGCAAATTGTGTTCTATCATATCGATAAAAAAATATGTAAAGCTCTGAACATACAATCATTTCCTGTAATTGATTTTATAAAATATTGTTTAGTTTTTTCAATTAGCTTATATTGGCTAAATACTTTAAAAAGAATATTTTAAACACTAGGGTGTGTATAGAATTCAAATCAAGGGCAACCAGATAAAGACACAAGCGAGC
>NZ_JADQAH010000065.1:0-4422 GCF_022129225.1 Psychrobacter sp. Ps7
TCGCTAATACCCAAACCCCAGTATCGCGGGCGATGTCAAAGCCATGATCGGGTATAGACAGATGAATAGCGTTTGTTGTATGGCGCTGCATATACTGAGCAGTGCGCTGTAACCATTGTTTGATAAATACTTGATGATGGTATGACACCAGATATTATAATTTGGGCTGGTGTTTTTGACCCTTTTTATTAACCCAATATTTCTCGACAGTAGTTTAATATTTCCACTTAGACAATCCATGCAAATTGTTAGTATAATCCTCTAAATTCACAACAAAACATCACTGTAGCTTATTATGACGCTTAAGCCTTTATTCGTATCTTTGTTTATATTACCTCTATTTACTATGACTGCCTGTGCCAAAGAGCCTTCGGTTGATAGCGACGGCATCCCGAAAACTCGTAGTAATCTGACTGCGGATGAACAAAAACAGCTAGACGACTTCCTAGTGCAGCAAAAGGAAAACATGCGCTTTATCGAAGGCGGTAGCTATGAGATGGGTGATTTCGGTTCTAAAGTCACTATAAATGATGGTGGCCCTATTAGGAGTGAAAGTGACAATAAACCACTGCACAAGGTGACGCTCGATAGCTTTAGCATGAATGCTTATAAAGCGACTTATGGTGACTTCGATATCTATAGTATGGCGACTAAACAAAAAAAAATTGGTATGCAAGATACTACGATAGAGCTACGTCAATCTAATGCTGCTGCTGGTGTAAACTGGCAAACGGCACAGCACTACTGTCAATGGCTTGGTCAACAGTTAGAGGTTCCAATGAGTCTACCAACCGAAGCGCAGTGGGAATATGCCGCACGCAATCGCGGTAAATATATATTATTTCCAACCGATAACGGTAAAATAAATGGTGGACACAATATATGGACGTTTGATGAGAAGTCAGCACTCTCAAGAAAATATAATACTAATTTAGCTATACCTATTGTAGGACTATATCCTCCTAATCCTTTGGGTCTGTATGACATGACCAATCAAAATAATGAATGGATGAATGACTGGTATAGCGAGGATTACTATGCCAACAGCCCTGAGCATAATCCCCAAGGCCCTGACACGGGTACTGAAAAAGTTTTGCGCTCAGTAAACGCTGAATGGGGTTCGGCACAAAACATACAAGCCAATGGGTCAATTACTCTAATGCGAATAAAACGCTTGCCTAATCCACCGTTGATAGAGGAAGCACAAGATGCTAATCAGAATGCTTTTACCTCAGCTCGCTGTGTCGCTAATAGCCAGCAAGCGATAAGTTAATCGTGTTATTAATATCCTCTTACCGAAATAGTCCTTAACCTTGAATAACCCTTAAGCATGGTAGATGCCATCAGCTGGTTTATCCCTTGGATTTAAGATGTTAGCATCAAAGTGCTGTGGGTTTTTAGCTGTATAAAATCTAGGACTAACATAATCGACTTTAGCCAACATACGATACTTCTCATAAGCAGGATCAGTATTAAGGACTACACGCTCGCCTTTAGGATAGTAATTTTTAATGAGTCCACCTAGCATGTTGAGATATTGATCTATAAAGGTATTGCCAGTATCATTTTTTTCAGTGATTTTATCTGCTTTGATATCATTTAATAGTGTGAGCAAGGGCGTGTCTATATTATTAAGACCATAACTTAAAAACCGTAGAACGTGTGCTTCGTTTTCTTTTTCTGTTGGTTTTCCATTCTTATCAAGGGGCATACCTACAACTTCAATTCCTACTGAATAGGAGTTTGCATTCAAGTTTGCTGTTTGATAAATTTTACCATCCTTGTCTACAACAAAGTGTGTACCATATGGTTTTGACCCTCTATTAAAAGAATTAAATGTTGATTGAGCAGAACTATTGACGGTTCGATGCAAAATTATTTTTTTAATTTTTTGAGTGTAATTCATTCTTTCAAGCTTAGGAGTATGATGTTTTATTATACGAGAATGACTTAGAAAACCAGCTTGCATTGGTAGTTTTCCTGTTTTATTGCAAAAACAACCTGATATGTTTGAAGGGCAGTCACTACTATTTGAAACTAGTTTTTCAACAATATTAAATTTTTCGCAAGCTCCAAATGATCTATACTTTTCGCCATCTATTATATAGTGTTCAACTGATTGTGCAATTTATTCTATACTGACAAATGCTTCGCCATCTATTGAGCACACTACATTTTTAGTTAAAATCTAATTCAAAAGGATCATTGTTACGTTTGGTATCTCGAATTTCTATATAACGTGACTGACATTGTTGAATATTAATTTCTGTATCTTTAATTTTATCTCTTAAGATAGGTAGAGATTTAACAAGTTTCTTTTGAATGATTTTTAAGTTTGGAAGGTTGTTTTCTTTAAGGTAAGGTATAAAATCCTGATCGTAATATTTTAACCAAGCACAGGCTTCAGTTACATTAAAATCATAAGGGTCATAAGCCAAAATTTGGAGGTAGAAACTCACTAGATTACCATTAGCTAAATTGTTACTAGGAATACTATTCATAAACTGGTTGTCCCATGAGAACAAATACATGAGTAGATATTCTTTGACTCTATTTAATTCTTGCTTATCTACATCTTGCATGAGCCTATAAGATAAAATGTTGTAATCATCATATTCATCTCCACGTCTATAGTCAGAAAAAAACTTTTCAATTAAGGTGTGTTTTATAGAGTTGGCGTTATATTTTAAGGCAATCTCTAAACAATTATCTTTAATAGCTAAAATATTTTTTTTATTTATTTTCATGGTATTTTTGATAAAATTATTATCAAATTGATAGCTCCAAGTATAAACGTCCGCACAAGCGTAAGGATGATCAATTTTCGCTAATTCAAATATTTTTTGATAACCTTGCATTTCGACATCAAGGTTATCAACATGCCACAATTGATATGTTGCCCATGCGTACTGAGCATTTATCTCCTTTGGATCTTTAGCATATTTGTGCAGTAGTTCCATTCTTTCTTCGTCATAAATCCTAAGATTTAGGTCACTAGCTCGTAAATTCATTGCTTCATTAAAACTTAAGCGTCGATCAGTTGGTAACTTAATTTCTTGATCATAAGAGCTATTCATTTTTGTCCCTTGATTAGTTGCTGTAGAAGACTCGCATGAGGATAAAAAAAGTACAGCTGTTAATGGAATTAGTAATTTTTTCATTAGTATAAGTCCTACCTGCTACTACGTACTGTTGTAGCGCTATTAAAGATTCTGAAATGACCCATCAGCTTTTTTTCTGGTAGGGTTTTCATACCTGTGTCAGGATGTATCCATCTAGCATAAGAGCTCACACTTGGGTCAGCTGAGCTATACCAAGTTAAAGATGTTGGTGCATATACTGTACCTATATTTGGATGTGCAGCAATATACTCACCAAGAGTTTTAGTCAAACCATTTCCAACGTTACAAGATAAAAGAACTAAAGTCTGACTATCTGTATATCCATTTAAACTAATAAACTCATAGAATTTATTTATGGCATCACGTTTTTGAGACTCAGTTTTTCCACTTATAGTCACGTACTGATTCTTTGATTTTGTTATGTTTAAAGCTCTTTGAACTGGGTCTAGATCTCTTGTGTTCACCCATAAAATACTGCGGTTGCTACCATGAGCGTAAACATAATAATATGAATGAGGTAAGTAGCGATCTCCTTCTAATATATCAATAGTCTTGTGAAAGTTAGTTTCATTACCTGCAAAACCATCGAAAGATTTATAAAACATATTATCGCTAGTTCCTGCCTTTAATTTAAGTAATTTATTAAAACTAACTAATTTAGCCCCATTTGGTACAATAGGAACTGAATCTAAATTATAACCTCCACTTATTCTCCTATTATAATCAGCTTTAAACGTTGAGTTTTTTGCTTTTAGGTTCTTAAGGATAGTTTCTAAAGAGTTTAAATCTTTGGCTGTTAAAATATTTTTCTCTGGACTAGGCGCCGCTGTAGCTATAATATTTGGTAAGTTACCACCTATATCTTGAGTATAAGTCCGACTTAACTCAGGCAGTATTTCAAGTAATATATTTGGATGATGTTCTTCTATCTTACCTGAATTATCTGATTTGCCCAGAGTGATATGCCCATTATGTGGATTAATCATTCGGTAACGTCTGTTTTTCAAAACACGTTCAGTCGCACTATCTATTAAATAGTAACTCATTGAAGCATCAGAACTTAAAAAATCTAAGACTTTAACGGTAACCCTGCTACCCGCAACCAAACCCTTCTTCACCGCCTTGATCTTAATCTCTCCCGGGCACACCAACTTAATCCCACTATCATCTATCGTAATCGATGCCCCCGCACTGGTTTGCAGCTTAATACGTTTGGGACTCGACACATTCACCTGTCCAGCCTCACTACCAATCGTCATGCTTTGTTGACTGTGTAATTGCAACTCACCACCCTGTGCTT
>NZ_JADQAH010000066.1:0-4290 GCF_022129225.1 Psychrobacter sp. Ps7
ATGTCATTCATCACAGTGATCGAGGGGTTCAGTACTTATCCATTCGCTATACTGATAAAATGACGGATTCTGGCGTGATTGCCTCTGTTGGTACAACAGGCGACTCTTATGACAACGCATTGGCTGAAACGGTCAATGGGCTTTATAAGTCTGAGGTGATTCATTATTTAAAGCAAAACTGGACTGGTATGAACGATGTTGAACTGGCAACCCTTGAGTGGGTGGACTGGTTTAATAAAACACGACTGCATAGTACGATTGGTTATGTGTCACCTTTTGATTTTGAAAAGCGGTATTATGATAATTTAACCCTGTCAGGCATCGCTGCCTGACTCAAGTAAATCACTCTCCGATAAAGTCGGGGCGGTTCACTACCTGTAATGACATAATCTAGGTTAGCGAGCATAAAGGCTTTATCAGAATCAGGATGTTGCAAGATGGCATTGACGCGGCGTACCTTGTTTCCAGTATGCTCTTGGTAGAACTTAGCGACCATCGGCTCTAAGGTATTGCCCCAGTACAAAGGCGAATACCCTTCAATGCTCTCATCAATATCTGAGCTCATGCGTCCTGTCTTAATCATCCATAGCTCAAGCATTGATAAATACGGATGGATGCCGCAGGCAGCGGCAGCATCCGAGCTGCCAATACCTTGCTTGCGAACTTCAAGCCACTTCTCATGGCTTAGGCCTTTGGTATTGATTAGACGCTTAGCCGTTACCGAATGACTAGCGGACGGTTTGACTGGTTTATGCTTCGCTTTGAGTATGTCTTCTATAACAGTTTTAGCATTCAGGTTTGCTTTAGCCTTAACGGTTGCACGCTTAGTTTGTCTTGGTTGAATGCTGGTGTTTAATGCGATCATATTCATGATGAATTCCTTCGATAAATTTATTATTGGTAGTAAGTGAAATAACAGGCATAAAAAAACCACGCCCTTAAGCGTGGTTTGATTGGTTAAATTTACTAGTAGAATCTAGGCAATCAGTGCAAAGGCTTCCTCTAGGCTCTTGTCTTTCAGCTTTGCCCCTGCACCAAACCAAGCAGAATCTAGTCTGTGATCCGTTGACATCGCTCTACGCTCATGATCAACAAATTCCGTCATCGCGCATAGCAGTCCATAAGCGGTATCACGAGCCGCATCAAGGTCTGCACCGCGACCTTGACCGTTAAACATGCTCATCACCTGATTCATGGCTTTGGCATTAGGCACCACATCCTTCTCTTTCTTAGCGCTGTTAAATAAAATGATGTCATTATCCTGATCATTGAACACACGGTTCAGATAATTGGCCGCTTGCGCCTGAGTGACACGGCGCTGAGTAAGCTGCTTCATCTGATACATATGCTCATCCCACTGCTTAACAGACACGCCTAATTGCTGCTTCACTCTGTCGCCATCAAAGGAAGTGCTGTGTGGCACTTTCACTACACCACCGCTTCCATTAGCGAGGCTAATCGCTAATGTATTATTGCATACCACACGGATAGAGGTGAACTGCGCTGTTGTCGCTAGAGTGCCGTCACACGCTGTTGCAAGAAGTAGGTATCCATTACTAACGTCACCGCCCTTTAGGGTCGTTGACTGACCTGTACGGGCCAATGCCCACATCTTTCTACCACCCTTTAAGACACCAGCGGTCTCAAGCTCAAAGTGCGATTGTTCCGTAAGATCGCGATAGAATTCTAAAATCTCTCGCGGTTGTACTTCTTGATATCGTTGACTGACGACACTAAGTGGTTCGAGCGTATCAGAGCGGTATAAGACTTTATTGTTATCAAAAGGCAGGATGAGACTTTGACCTTTATCATTGTTTGCCATGTAGCTGACATTTGAGGATTCGATATGCCAATCCATACCAGCTTCTTTCGCCCAGACTTCGATAGGTTGATTCTTAGGTAGCTGATTACCGAGACCATGCCAAGGGGTCTCGCCAACATAAGCCATGTTTTCGATTAAATGTGCCATGAGAGTATTTCCTTTATTGATAAGTGAGGTGAAGGATCAAACGAATGGATAGAAAACCGTGAAGACTTTGTTGCAGCCTTCACAGCGATAAGGTTTCTGAGCCACTGGTAGCTCTCCACGATTAGAGGTAACGTGTTCGATAGCAATGACTAGCGTCATGCTAAGTACTAGTTTGATTAGTGGATGCAAGCCCAGCGACTGACATAGCTCACTAACAGTGCGATCTAGTGCAGCAAGGTTTGATAGTTGATCTACAGCTTGCTCAGCAGCATTGTTAGTTGATTCGCAAACAGAAGACGCCTGACAGTACGGACAATCTACGTTCATAAGGATTCCTTTATTAACGGCATAAAAAAGGTCTGCACGAGGCAGACCTTTAATGGTTAAAAGGGATAAGCATTCAGACATCAATGCTCAATCTCACGTAAGTAGTATGTATTTGAAATTAGTTAGCTATTAACTATGCATAGCATTACTCAACTAGTAGAAATAGTGCTGCGCCCAAAGGTACGCATGTTAGGCAGCCATGCCTTTAGGCGTTGCTCATACTTCTTAGGCCTTGTGAGATACAGTGCTGCGTTGATAGCATTGTTCACCTCTACAAGATTATCTCGATGGATCATACCGATACCAAGCGTCCCTTGAAGGTCATAACTTCGTTTGTGCTCTGTAGTATTACAGTTAAAATACCAGCCTATACCCTCTGTAATCTCAACCCAGTGCTTACCAATTGCATCAGCTAAGTACCAATCCTTCCAACGCTTATCACCGTTGTAGAGCAGTAGTAAATGGCAATGTAGACCACTGTCAACACCTTGCTCTATAGCCCACGCATGGCCTCTTAGATATCTAAAACACCCTTTCTTCCTTCCAATATCCTCTCTTAAATCATTCATGAAATTATTAAAAGCTTCAACGTTTACTGTATGTGCAAACTCTACTTTGATTTTAAGATCGACCCTAACAATAAGCAGACGTGAGTACTCATTTAAAAAGTAATTCATGCAATCGAAAAGCGATTGGCTATTACGCTGCTCCTGAAAAGCAAAGTCAGTCCTATCAGTAGCGAATTCAGTATGGTAAAAACCAAGTGCGGTCAAAAAGTTTTGTGTCATACCTTCAGTCCAAATCACTTCGTTAGGATAGTTATTTCCACATACTAGATAACAACTACCCATAAACCATTTGATCGAATTGGTATAAACCAATTCGTCATTAAAGTGAAATAGCATTAGTTGGTAGTAAGCACTCAGTTGATTACTTATTTCTTGAATACTTATTGAGATAATAGGATCGAGTATATCGCTTACGAGTTTATCGACCTTGGCGACGACGTAGTCGTGCCCTAAAGTTGTGTTCATCATTTTGTGTTGCCTAAATTTATGAATTCATAAATTAAGGCAACTAGATATTTTCTTACTGACGTTGTTTGGCGAGGCCAAACAACTCAAGAATAGAGAGAAGTATATTAATAATATTATTTACCGGATTAGCATTCTTCCAAGGAAGCTGCTGCTGCGCGATGGAGAGGTTTGAAGATACCTGTCCAGATGGGATTTTTTCATTTGGGGAGTTACGTAATAAATGCTAAAACTCTAATTGGGTAATAACGGCTATTTCCATAGATAGTATTGGCTGTATCCCTTCGTATTAGTTTAGCTGTCAGTAATAACAATTACTAAAAAATTACTACTTACTAGCACTATTATTTATGAATAAGTTACGATATTAGTAATACTTAAACTTATTTGATACTGATGAATTGGGAGTTGAATTTTATGCCTGTATCGTTTGATGATCTAAAGTGGATGAATTACTCTCAAAGAGAAGTTGACATAATTCTGTACAACTGGAGATTGGTGTACGATGAAGTAATCTATCCAAATGATTTGAATTACCTAAAAAATTTACATATATTTTGTTTGGATAACGATATAGTGATGCCTAGTAATCTTTTCCCTCGAGTAAAAATTCCTGTAGTTAATTATGAGCTAATCAGCTGGTTTAAAGATGACTTAAGATCAGGACTTTTTTTATATACCTTTATTCATTTCAAACATAATCATTTAGAGCTAATAGCACGATTTTATAATAACTTCTTGAAAGATTTAGTTATAAGCATTGACTGTGTTAGTGAAAACAATAATCTAGCAAATAGTAAATTCTTTAATACTATATACAAAACGTTTGCTATTAAAGATGCGTTTAACCTTTACAAACGCTACAGGACAAAATCAAAAGACTTAAGTTGGCTTAATTGTAATAGTGAGCTATGCTGAAGAAACCGTACAACTAAACTTGGTAAACTAAGCGTATTAATC